>CABYSP010000003.1 GCA_902521675.1 uncultured Pelagibacteraceae bacterium | reverse complement strand
TTATGAAACAAATGGTTAGTGCAATTAAAGATGCCTTGGAAAATACACCTCCTGAGTTATCAGCTGATTTAGTTGATATGGGTTTAACTTTAACAGGTGGTGGTGCTTTGTTAAAAAATATTGATAAAAGGTTTTCTAAAGAAACAGGTTTGCCAGTTCATATAGCAGACGATCCGCTATCTTGCGTAGCTGTTGGTACAGGTAAAGCTTTGGATCAAGAAGAAACTTTTTCGACTATGTTATCTGAATATTAGGAAAAATGGCTACTGGCAGAGATGATTTTGTAATTGCCATTAGGTCAGCTTTTTTAAAAAAAAAAGATAAACAAAAATTTTCTTTACTAACTTTAATCGTTTTATCAATTTTTGTAATTGTTCTAAGTAATTTTAATTTTAAAGTAATACAACTTATAAAATTAGGAATTAACGAAGTAATTTATAGATCATCTCATATTGCATCAATTCCAGAAAATAAATTATCAGAAATAACTTTCAAATTAAAATCACATTTAGATTTGTATGAAAATTATCAGAAAGAATTAATTAAAATAGAAAATTCCGATAAACTTAAATTTCAAAATGAGTTTTTAACTTCAGAAAATAAAAAACTTAGAGAGTTACTTGATGAAAGTATAAGTTCAGAGGAAATATTTGCCAGAGTTTTAATTGATAAAGACAGTCCATATTTAAAATCAGTAGTATTAAACAAAGGCACAAAAGACAAAGTAAAAGTTGGAATGGCAGTTATTGATGATGTTTATTTAGTTGGCCAAATAATTGAAGTAAATTATACTAATTCAAGGGCATTACTGTTGTCTGATCTTAATAGTAAAATACCATCGGTTCTAGAGCCGGATGACATACAAGCTGTAATTTCTGGAACAGGAGGTTATTTTGGAAAAATTGAACATACTCAGGAAGAATTAAGAGAAGATTTTAAAAATAAAGAAATATTTGCTTACACATCAGGTCTTGGAGGTTTATTCAAACCTGGTATACCAATTGGAAAAATTAACAATATATCAGAAGAAAAAATTTACTTTTTTTCTGATTTTACACAACTTGACTATGTAAAAATAGTTTCTTACAAAATAGGTGGTGAAGAATAATGTCATCACTTAACAAAAGTCCTTTTTTAAAAATATTCTTATCATACGTGCCATTGATAATGTTGTTTTTTTCTGTATTTAATGAATTTGATTTTAACTATTTAAAACTTGATTATTTTGCTTTCAATTTTGTTCATTTATTAATTTTCTTTTGGACTTTAAGAAATCCTGATCAATTAGGTTATCTAGCAATTTTCTTTGCAGGTATAATTAATGATGTTGTAGTAGGTATACCAATAGGAATTAGTAGTTTTTGCTATCTTATTCTTTGCTCAGCAACAGCTTATTTAAGAAATATTACTTTATCCCCAAACTTTATGAAGGATTGGATAACATTATTATTTACAATTTTATTAATAAACTCAATTCAAGTAATTATTTTAGATTTACTCTTTTTAATCAAAGTCAGTTACACAAATTATTTAATTAATACAGGATTTACTTTTTTATTTTATCCAATATTTTTTTTATTTTTTAATTTTTTAAACGAGAGAATCTCATATCAAACAAATGATCAAATCTAATTCAGGAATAAGAAAAACGGATGTAATTAATAGACGTATGTTCCTAATTGGAGCAGCAAAAGTTGTCGTTTTGGTTGGTATTATTGCACGTTTGTTTTCTTTACAAATTAATGAAAATAAAAAATATCTAACACTCTCAGATAAAAATAGAATTAGAGAATGGAGACTTCCACCTGTAAGAGGGAATATTGTTGATTATTTTGGAAATGTAATAGCAGGAAATTTAAAAGTTTATCAATTACATATAATTCCAGAGCAAGTTGAGAATTTCAATTATCTATTAGTTAGATTGAAAATTCTTTTAAATTTAAGTGAAAAAAGAATTGCAAGAATAAATAAATTAAAAGCAGAGCTAAAACCCTGGGATAGTATTATTGTTTCTGAAAATTTAAGCTGGAGTCAATTTGTAAAAATTAATAATTATTTATACGATCTGGTAGGTGTTAAACCTGTAATGACAATCTCCCGAAACTATCCATTTAATGATGTATATACACATGTTCTTGGATACGTGAGTCAACCAAATGAACAAGAAATTTTAGAAAATGAAACCATCCAAGAACGATTTGTACCAGGAATGAAAATAGGAAAACTGGGCTTGGAGAGAAGACTTGAAAATCATTTAATCGGAACAAATGCAATTCAAAGATATGAAGTTAATGCTTATGGTAAAAGAATTAATCAACTTGAGCATCAAAAAGGTGAGCAAGGATCAAAAATACGTTTAACTGTAGATACAGAAATACAAAAAGCTTGTGGAGAATTGTTAAATGAGGAAGCAGGATCTATAAGTGTAATGGATATTTATACTGGAGATATAATAGCAATGTATTCATCTCCATCTTATAATCCAAATTTATTTTTATTCGGAATAAGTCAAGATGAATGGCAATTAATTAGAAATAATCCTTTAAAACCACTAATAAACAAAACTCTTTCGGGTCTATACTCGCCAGGTTCAACAATAAAACCAATCGTTGCTCTTTCAGCTTTAGAAAACAAAGTGATAGATACAAAGTTTAAAGTTAAATGCACTGGAAAAATGGAGTTATATGGACAAACATTTCATTGTTGGAAGGAAAAAGGACATGGTTGGGTAAGTTTGAAAAATGCAATGAAACAATCATGTGATACATATTTTTATGAGGTTTCTAGGTTATTAGGTGTTGATAGATTAAACATTACAGCTGAAAAGTTTGGTTTAGGTAAAAAAGTACTTGGTGATTATTTTGATACTGAAAAAAAAGGACTATTTCCAAATACAAAATGGAAAAAAAATAATCTTGGTAAAGGCTGGGTATTAGGGGAGACCTTAATAACAGGTATTGGTCAAGGATATATACAAACAACTCCTTTACAACTTTGTATGATGACTGCACAAATTGCAAATGGAGGCTTTACTATAAAACCGAAAATAATAGTGGATAGTAATCCAATTTCTTATGAAGATGCAAAACAATCAATGGAGAGTGGTTTATTATTTGATACTGACTCTGAGGAATTGTTGGACAAAAAATTATTTAAAAACCAGCAAAATATCAAGATTGTTCAAGAAGCAATGTTCGCTTCAACAAATGAAAGATTTGGAACTTCTTATAAATCAAGAATTGATGATCCTAAATATCAATTTGCGGGAAAAACAGGAACAGCTCAGGTAAAGAGAATTAGCAAAAGAGAGAGGGAATTGGATTTAGAATTAGAGCAAATACCATACAAAGATAGAGATCACGCTTTGTATATTGCTTATGGCCCATATGTTAACCCAAGATATGCCCTCAGTATAATCGTTGAGCATGGTGGTTCCGGAAGTAAGGCTGCAGCACCAATTGCAAAAAAATTATTTAAATTAATCATAGATAGACATGATTTAAGAAATAAACAATCGAATTTTGAGAGGATTACTATTTAAATGTTTCAACACCATCGATTGAATAGTGAGATTACATTATTTCAAAAAATAAAAAATCTAGATTATATATTATTAGTTTCTGTTATTCTCCTTTCTGTATTAAGTCTGTTTGTTATGTATTCAACAGATGGAGGTGAAATACTTTTTCACACAAAAAATCATTTTGTCAAACTTTCGGTTTTTTTTCCTTTAATGATTTTTATAGCTTTATTTAATATAAAATTTTGGCATAACTTTTCTTATATAATCTACTTAATAGTAATACTTTTATTAATTTACGTCTCATTTTTTGGAATAAAGTCCTCTGGTTCACAGAGATGGATGGACCTTTATTTATTTGTTCTGCAACCGTCAGAACTTATGAAAGTAGCAATCATAATGTGTCTTGCAAAATATTTTCATAGAATAAAAATAGAGAATGTTAATTCATTTTCCAGTATCACTATTCTGTTATCGATTATAATAATTCCAATAATTTTTGTAATTTCTCAACCTGATCTTGGTACATCTATATTAATCGCTTTAAGTGGATTAATTATTCTGTGGTTAGGAGGCATAAAAATTAAATACTTTATATACTCATTTATTACCTTCTTAATTTCGCTACCTTTTATAATCTCATTTCTTAAACCTTATCAAAAACTTAGAATATTAACTTTTTTAGATCCAGATAGAGATCCATTGGGTGCTGGATATCAAATTATACAATCAAAAATAGCTATTGGTTCAGGTGGACTTAATGGAAAAGGTTTTTTAAAAGGAACCCAGAGCTATTTAGATTTTTTACCTGAAAAGCATACAGATTTTATATTTACTTTATTTTCGGAAGAGTTTGGTTTTATTGGTTCAGTTGGTCTTTTGATATTATACTCAATAATAATTTTTAGAATTGTAAGAATTGGAGCAATTTCAAGAAGTAATTTTGCTAGACTTTTTTGTTTTGGTTATGCTTTTGCAATCTTTATTTATATTGTAGTAAACTTATCTATGGTTTTGGGTTTGCTACCTATAGTTGGTTCTCCACTACCCATTATGTCTTATGGAGGTTCTTCAATGTTAGCCACAATGATAGGTTTTGGTATAGTATTAAGCGCAAAAATTAATCATAAACAAATGATTGCATAATTTGTCACTCTGATAATTTAATATTTACTTGTATAACAATTTTATGAGTCAAAATCTTAAAGTAGGAATAGTTGGAGCAGGAATTCAAGGTGTATCTAATGCTTTATTTCTTCAAAAAAAAGGTTTCAATGTAACTATCTTTGATAGAGACAATCCGGGTAGCCAAGCTGCCTCTTATGGTAATGCAGGTCACTTTTCACCTTATGCATCTCTTTCTTTAAACAGAACTGATGTTCTAGCAGATGTTCCTGCAATGTTGCTTAGTTCTTCAGGTCCACTTGCTTTAAAATGGAATTATGTTCCTAAGATGATTCCATGGTTTATAAAATTTATAATGAACACTACTAAAACCAAAATGATGCATACTGCAAAAAATATGCATCAAATTTTAAATTTAGCTTTACCTGCATATGATGAATTATTTGAAGAGATAGACTTGGAAGGTTTGGTTGAAAACAAAGGGATTCTTTATATATGGAATAATAAAGATTTAAAAAGTAGAGAATTAGAAATTAAAGTAAGAGAAGAATTAGGTGTTGAACAACAATTAGTCACCAAAGCCGAAATACACGATCTTGAACCAAATATTAAACCATTTTACCATGCTGGCGTGTATTATCCTTATGCAAGACATGCAAGAAATCCGAAAAGAATTCTTTTAAAACTATTTGATTTATTTTTGAAAAAAGGTGGAAAATTTAACAAAGTTAATATTAAAGATATTAATTTTGATGAAGAAAAACCAATTTTTAAAACTGAAACTCAAAGTTATGTTTTTGATAAAGCAGTAATAGCTTGTGGAGCTTTTTCAAAAAAATTAACAGACAATCTTGGCGAAAAAATACCACTAGATACAGAGCGTGGATATCATGTTCATTTCAAAAATTGTGATCATTTATTAAGTAGACCCGTAATATTTTCCAACCGTGGATTTGGAATTACACCGATGGAACAAGGTTTAAGAGTTGTAGGAACTGTAGAATTTGGTGGATTAGATAATCCATTATCTAAATCAAGAGTAAAAAATTTGATAAATAATGCCAAATATATGCTTGGTAATTTACCTGAACATGAGGATGAGTGGCTAGGATTTAGACCAACTTTACCAGATTTTTTACCTGTTATGGGGCCATCAAAAAATTACAAAAATATTTATTATTGTTTTGGGCATCATCATTTAGGATGGACTTTAGGACCGATTTCTGGAAAGATTGTTTCAGGAATGATAGCGAACGAAAATACAAATTTAGATTTAAAACCCTATAGTTCGCTTAGATTTAGTTAAGTGACTAAAGATAATAATTTTTTAGCTTATTTATATCTTTTTTTAACAGTAACTTTCTGGGCAGGAAATTTTGTAGTAGGTAAACTTGCAAGTTTTTATGAAGTTCCTCCTTTTTCACTGAATTTTTACAGATGGCTTTTTGCTTGGTTAATTTTAGCACCTTTTACTATTCCCGAAATATTAGAGAAAAGAAACTACATAATTAAAAACTATAAACTTTTCATTGTTTTGGGAGTTACTAGTATTACAGTATTTAATTCAATTGTTTATTATTCATTAAATTTTACTCAAGTGATTAGTGGAGTTTTAATGATTTCAACAATACCTGTGATGATCATGTTGTTTTCTTCAATTCTAAAAATTGAAAAGACAAATATTTTCCAAATTATAGGAGTAGTATTCTCTTTTGTAGGTGTAATTATGATTATAACAAAAGCAAATATAGAAATATTAAAAAATTTAGATTTTAATAAAGGGGATATAACTATGGTGATAGCAATGTTTTCATGGGCATTATATTCAACCTTGTTAAAGGGAAAAAAATATGAGTTATCACAAATATCATTACTTCAAGTAGTAATTACTTTCGGTTTAGTATTTTTAATTCCTGTTTATTTTATTGAATATCAAATTGGCTTTAGGATTAATTTAGAATTGCCGTTCATTTTAATTTTAATATATGTAGTTTTGTTTCCAGGTTTAGCATCTTTTCTTTTATGGATAAAAGGAATATCAATGATTGGTGCTAATCGATCCGGTGTTTTTTTACACTTAATGCCAATTTTAAGCGCAATAATGGCGATGATTTTTTTTAGTGAAAAATTTATGTTTTACCATATTTTAGGTGCTTGTTTTATTATCACAGGAATATTGTTATCAAACAAAAAAATTAAAAATGCTTAAAGTTGCTATATTAGATGATTATCAAAATGTTGCTCAACAATTTGTAGATCTAGAAAAATTATCAGGAAAATATGAATTTAAGATTTTTAGTGAGCCATTTTTAGATGAAGCTGACGCAATAGAACAATTAGCTGAATTTGAGGCTTTATTGATAATGCGGGAAAGAACTCCTATAACAAAAAATTTAATTGAAAATTTAAATGAGTTAAAATTTGTAATCACAAGTGGATTAAGAAACAAATCTATTGATTTGGAGGCTGCAAAGAAAAGAAAAATTTTAGTTTGTGGAACAGATATAAACTTAAACCCAACACCTGAATTGACCTGGGCACTTATTCTTGGTTTAGCAAGAAATTTTAAGGAGGAGTTTGACAATATGTATCAAGGGTACTGGCAAACAACTATAGGTGTAGAATTGAAAGGCAAAATTCTAGGTTTAATTGGTTTAGGAAGAGTAGGTTCGGAAGTTGCTAAAATTGGAAAAGCTTTTGGAATGCAAGTAATGGCCTGGAGTGAAAATTTAAGCTTAGATAAGTGCAAAGAATTAGATGTGCTTCCTTGTAGCAAAGACGACATAATTACAAATTCCGATGTACTTTCAATTCACGTTCAAGGAGGTGAAAGATACAAAGACTGCATTACCATTAAAGAATTTGATAAAATGAAAAAAACTGCCTTTTTAATAAATACTTCTAGAGGACCTATTGTTAACGAGGATGACTTAATTATTGCATTATCAACTAATGTAATTGCGGGAGCAGGAATAGATGTTTATGACAAAGAGCCTCTACCAGAGAATAACAAACTTCGATTTTTACCAAATGCACTACTTACCCCGCACATAGGTTATGTAACAGCTGAAAATTATAGCATTTTTTATAACCAAATGATTGAGGGACTAGAGGCTTGTGTAAATGGAAAGCCTATCAGAGTTTTAGAATAAAAATGGAACTACCTGTTGTTAATCATAAAGATTATTTTGCTAAAATTGGCGATGATCATAAATTTCCTATTAATAAATTTGGAGAATTAGCAAACTACTTAATCCAAAATAAAGTAGTAAAAAAATTTCATAAACCTTCAGCCTGCTCATTTGAAACATTAAGCTACGCGCACTCAAAAAATTATATTTTAGATATAAAAAATAAAACTTTAAGCAAAGAAGGAGTAAAAAAAATTGGATTTCCACTTGTAGATAGTGTTGTTCAAAGATCATTAGTTGCTACTGGCGGAACTGTTCTTGCATCAAGACTTGCGATAAACTTTGGTATTTCGTGTAATACTGCAGGAGGCAGCCATCATGCAAGTTATAACGGTGGAGCAGGTTACTGTGTATTTAACGATGTAGCTGTTGCTGCACATTATTTACTTAACAGAGGTCTAGCCAATAAAATTTTAATTGTTGATTTAGACGTTCACCAAGGGAATGGAAATTCAGAAATTTTCAAAGATAATAGAAGTGTTTTTACTTTTAGTATGCATTCTAAAACTAATTACCCAGCAAAAAAATCAACCAGTGATCTGGATGTAGAGCTAGAGGATAATTTAGAGGATGACGTATATATCAAAACACTTAAACATTATTTAAAAGAGTTAAATCAGGAAAATTTTGATTTTATTTTTTATATAGCTGGTGTGGATATTCATTTTAATGACCGATTAGGTAAATTAAAAATTTCTGATGAGGGTATTAAATTAAGAGATGAACTTGTTGTAGAAAACTTTTTTTCTAAACGAATTCCATTTTGTGGGGTTTTGGGCGGTGGTTATAATAAAGATTTTAATAAACTTGTTGAATTACACTCAATGTTACATCAATCTTGTGCTAAATATATAGGATCATGACAAAAAAAATAAATCCAAATCTAACTGCTGAGCAAAAATTAATCTTGTTTGAAGAAGGAACTGAGCGTGCTGGTTCAAGTGAGCTTAATCATGAAAAGAGAGAAGGCAGTTTTCATTGTGCAAATTGTGATGAAAAATTATTTGACTCAAATACTAAATATGAAAGTGGATCAGGTTGGCCTTCTTTTTATAAATCTTTACCTGATGTATTTGAAACTAAAACAGATCACCACATAGGATACGCAAGAACTGAATATCATTGTAAAAAATGTGGAGGCCATCATGGTCACATATTCAATGATGGGCCTGAACCCACGGGAAAAAGATTTTGTAACAATGGTGCATGCTTAATTTTTAAGCCCAAAACCTAATAATTTTATTGTATACATTATAGTTTATATAAATTAGGGTTTTATTGTTTTAAGAATTATTATGAAAAAAATTAGTATAATTTTTTTATCTTTGTTTTTTATTTCATCTTCGCATAGCAATGAAATTTCAGCTAAAGTTTCAGAATATATAAGCAATCTAATACCAGGTGAGGGTGATACCGAAGTAAGTATTGATTTAAGAGAAAATAGTAAGCCTGATTATAGTATTTTAGCAGTTAGGGAAATTGAACAAACTGAAAAAGGAAATTTGTTTACTCAATTTTCATTATTCAATACTGAGAAGAATAATGATGAAAGAATAGTTGGTAATCTTGGAATTGGACAAAGATTTTTAAGTGAAGATAAAACCTTAATGTCTGGGTTAAACAGTTTTATAGATGTTGACGATGCTGGTAATTTAAGAACTAGCATAGGTATTGAGGCCAGAAGCGCTGTATTAGATTTTGCATACAATCAATATTTTGGAATTTCAAATGCAAAAGATGAGAAAGTCCTGGATGGATATGATTTAAGATTAGCTTCGCAAATACCTCATCTGCATTGGGCGGATATATTTATAAATACTTATGAATGGGAGGGTAAAGATCGAGACGATATTAAAGGTACCAAATTAGGATCTGAATTATTGTTAACACCCAATATTAATTTAGAATTAGCATATGATGATAAAGATAAAAAAGGTTTAGAGGACGAATGGTATGCACATATTGAATTTGTTCACCCTCCAAGATCTGGATCATCTCTTCAAGATGGATTTATAAATTCAAGCACTTGGAAAAAAGAAAAAGATATGACTGGAGAACTTTTAACAAAAGTTAAAAGAAATAATAAAATTATGGTAGAGTTTAAAGGAACTTCAACAATTTCAAGGACTGATTAATGAATAAAATAATAAAAATTATTTTTTTTATCACATCTACATTCTGTATTTTTATAACTAATTCATATTCAGCAACAGGTGCTGCCGATGTTTACAAAATAACAATGAGAAAAGTTGAACTATGTACTGCTAGCACAGGAGTTACAAGTTGTGAAAATTCAGTTGTTATAGGTTCAGGGGATAAAGTTGTTGATATAGCATCAGTTTCAGCAGGTTCTTCTGTTGCTAGTTATGGAGATCCTGCTTTATTGCCATTAGGCGAAACCTATACACATATGAGGGTTACTATTGACAGAAAATTTGTAATAAAAAATAGTACAGCTATAGCAGCAGGAAGTAATGCAACTGCTTGTAGAACAATTGCCTCAACAGACACCATGTATGTTACCGATGAGGCAACAGATAAATATACTCATAAGCCAGTCGTTGCAAATAATCAAACCGCAGCAGAAATGAATGTTTATTTAATTAACGATCAATATACCCGATGTAATCTTGCAAATTGTTCAAACAAAACTGATGACCAAGACCAGACTTATCCACAAGGCAGTGGTTCATCCACATATCAAACGCAACATGCAGATGGTAGTACTGATGCTGATCATGTATTAGTTTACGAACTAACATCACCATTTACTGTTGCTTTAATTGCACCCACAATAGATATTTCATTTGGAACATCTGCTGCTGTTGGAGCCCAAGAAGTAAATAGTTTATGTCAGATTTGGGCTGAAGAACCTGTAGTAACAATAACAATTAAGTAAATTAAATGCTTGATGATATTTCTCATCAAATAAGATCGTCAAAAAAAACATTAAGAAAAAAATCAAAAGACTATATTCGAAACTTCAAAAAAATAGAGAAATTTATAAAAAAAGAAATTGGAGAAATTGAAGAACTTAAGAAATCGTCAAATAAAATAATTCCTGAGATAAACTTTCATGAATTAAATAAGCCACAATTAAACATTATAGATGCTATTCATAGAAGAGGTTGTGTAATTATTAGGGATGTTTTTGAAGATAACAAAATAAATAACCTAAATTTAGAATTAGAAGCTTACATTGAAAAAAATGGGTATTTTGAACATCAAAAAAAGAAGGCAGATTTAGATAAATATTTCAGCGATTTAAAATCTGCAAAACCTCAAATTTATGGTCTTTATTGGTCCAGAGCACAGATTGAAATTAGACACTCAGAGCAAATGGCAAAAGTAAAAAAATGGCTAAATAATCTTTGGATATATGAAAACTCTGAATATAAAGTTTTTGATCCAAATAAAGAATTATCTTATGCAGATAGAGTAAGAAGAAGAGAACCAGGTGACAACACTTTAGGCTTGTCTCCACATTGTGATGCTGGTTCAGTTGAAAGATGGACAGACAGTAATTATCAAGAAATTTATAAAGATATATTTTCAGATAATTTTAAAAAATATGAGCCATTCGACGCAAAATTTAGAGACAGAACAATCGAATTCGAATCTCCTGCAGTAGCTCATGTTTTTAGAACATTTCAAGGCTGGACAGCTTTGACTGAGCAAGGTCCTAATGATGGTACTTTACAATTAATCCCAATAGCAAAAGCAATGGCATATGTTTTAACAAGAGCCTTACAAGATGATGTTCCTGCAGATGAACTTTGTGGATCAAAAATAGGAAGAGCATTATCGGTTAATAATGATTATCATTCATTACTTTTAAAGGGATTAGTCTCAATTCCAAAAATGAAACCAGGTGATACCGTTTGGTGGCACCCTGATGTTATTCATGCTGTTGAAGATAATCATTCAGGAAAAAACTACTCTAATGTAGTTTATGTGGGTGCAACACCTTATTGTAAAAAAAATCTTGATTATACAATTAAACAATCAAAAAAATTTTTGGAGGGAAAAAGTCCTCCAGACTTTGCAGCTGAAGATTATGAAATTAATTACAAAGGTAGAGTTAAATTAGAGGATTTAAGTTTATTAGCTAAAAAACAATTAGCTTTAGAAGATTGGAATTAATTTTTTAGAAGATCTTGTAGTTTATTATCTTTTTCTAATGCTCTAACTTCATCATAACCACCGATATGCTCTTCATCAAAAAAGATCTGGGGAATTGTTCTTTTACCATTTGCCTTTTTAATCATTTCATCCATTGCTCCATCAACTTTTGAAATATCAATTTCATTATATGTTGCATTATTTCTTGCTAATAATCTTTTAGCTGCTTCACAATAATTACAAAAAGGACCTGTATACATGGTAATTTTTTTCATAAACTATAAATAATCACCTTTTTTAATTTTACTAGTAATTTCTTTTCTAGAGTATTCAAACTTTTTGCGATGTTTTATACTTTTTTGATTTACTCTTTTTCTCCACAATCTGAAAGATGATGGTTTTAGAGACCTTCTCATAATTTTAATTACATCAGATTCTTTTTTCCCAGTTTTTTTTTCAATTTCCTCAAAAGTTATCCTATCTGCCCAGGCTGCCCAAATGATCCAATCAGGATCGTCCATTTTGGGTTCTGGATTTTTGACTTTAGTAATTGGCCTGTGACCTTTTTTTTTCATAAATCCTTTATATTTGAAAAAAATATTTAATGCATTTTTTTTAGCCTCTGATATTATCTATCTGATAGTCCTTCTTAGCCATCTTTAGCTCCCGGTTTTTAAGGACTATCTCTTTTTATGCTCCCCCTAGATTTTATACTTTATCTTCAGATAATTATTTTTTTATTTATTACACCTGGAACTCCAAGGATTGTCATTATCTCTTATTCAATGAATTACGGTATTGGAAAATGTGTATGGTCTGCTTTAGGAGACGTAACTGCAAATTTGATTCAGGCAACTTTAGTTATTTTTGTCATTGGATCTTTTTTTTCAGAAAACTCAATGGCACTTAATGCGTTTAAATGGATCGGAATAGTTTACTTATTATATTTAGCTTATGATATTTATAAATCTCAACCAAAAAGCATCTTAAATGAAGGAGAAATAAAAAAAAGCAACTTATCTTTTTTTAGAGATGGTTTTTTAGTTGCTGGTACAAGTCCTAAGGCTTGGATGTTTTTTCCTTTTATCTTTCCTCAATTTATTGACTTTAATTCTAATTTATTGGTTCAATTTGTAATTTTAATCACAACTTACATCGTTTTAGATTTTTTATCTTTGATTGGCTACGCAATACTCGCACAAAAACTAATAAAGTGGATAACTACTAATCCAAAAACAATTAATACAATTTCTGCGAGTGTTTTAGTAATTATTGCTGTAATTATTGTTGTAACTCAACAATATTAATTAGATTTGGCCTTTATTGCCACTTGCATAAAATAAAATTTCTTTATTTAATCATTACATAATTAATTAATTAAAGAGGAAATAAAATGAGATTAAATAAAATAATTTTAAGTTTTGTTTCTGCATTAATAATTTTATTTTCAACTTCCGTTGCATCTTTTGCAAAAGTAGTTGGTGACAAAATTATTTTAGGTGCTGCGATTTCCTTAACTGGTAAATACTCATCTAATGGTGTTCATACTCAAAATGGTTATAACATGGCCGTTGATAGAATTAACAGCATGGGTGGTGTTAAAGTTGGTGGAAAGACTTATAAGTTTGACATTATTTATTACGATGACGAATCAAACCCTAAGAGAGCTGCACAACTTGCAGAAAGATTAATATCACAAGATGGTGTTGAGTTTATGCTTGGCCCTTACAGTTCTGGTTTAACTAAAGCGATTGCTCCAGTGACTGAAAAATATGGTGTTCCAATGGTTGAAGCAAATGGTGCATCTAGATCTTTGTTTACAAAAGGTTACAAATATCTATTTGCTGTATTAGCCCCAGCTAATTTATATCTTGATGTTGCTATTGATTTAGCAGTTGAAAAGAATAATGGAAAACCAGTGACAGTAGCAATGGCGTTTGAACAAGATGCGTTTTCTCAAGATGTTAGATTGGGAGTTTTAGATGCAATTGAAAGAACTGGCTCGAAAAAAGTAATTGATGATAAATTACCAAAAGAGTTAAATGATATGGCTGCAACATTAGTTAAAGTTAAACAAATGAAGCCAGATGTTCTTGTTGTATCAGGTCATACAAAAGGTGCACTTACTGCAATTAGACAAATTGCTGAAATGAAGGTAGATGTTCCAATGTTAGCTATGACTCACTGTGATGCTGCTAAGCTATCAAAACAGCATGGCAAAAATTCACAGTACGCATTATGCGCTTCTCAATGGCACAAAACATTAACATATAAAGATAATTTCTTTAAAGATGGAATGACTTATGCGGCTGACTTTGAGAAAGAGTTTGGATATGATCCACCTTATCAATCTGCAGAATCTTCTGCTGCGTTGTTAGTATTTAAAGATGCTTTTGAGAGAGCAGATTCATTTGATCAAAAGAAAGTAAGAGACGCTCTTGCAGCTACTAACATGCAAACATTCTATGGAAATATTAAATTTGCACCTGGTGGTCAAAATGTTGACAAACCTATGGTGCTTTTCCAAGTAATGTGTGATGACTCAGGAAAATGTGAGAACAAAGTTGTTGCGCCAACTAAATGGGCATCAGCTAAGTTAATACATCCTGTTCCTAAGTGGTCAGAAAGATAAAATAAAAAATATTAAAGCCCCCTAGTATTAGGGGGCTTTTTTTTATATAACCCAAATACTTTTTATGGATTTCATGGTTTTCCAATATCCGATGATAACAGTCCAAGCTTGCTTGGATGGAATCCTTCTTGGAATTTTATTTGCATTGATCGCTTACGGGATGGCTCTTCAATGGGGAGTGATGAATATAATTAATATTGCACAAGGAGATCTCGTTATTCTGGGAGGATATATTGCTTACTTTATGTATCTTTATGGAATTCACCCAGCATGGGGAGTGATTGTTGCACCAGTAATAATGTATTTCCTTGGTGTTCTAATTTATAAATTAGTTATTAATAAAGTAGTAGATAGAGACTTGTTTATCTCCATATTAGCAACTTTTGGAATAAGCATTCTATTCATGCAATTAATGAATTTTGCATTTGGTGCAGACGTTGTGCTTGCAAACTCAGATTATGGAACAACGATGTTGTTTAACAATAATGTCGTGTTACCAAACTCAAAATTGTTTTCAGCTTTTATAAGTATTTTATTCGCAATATGCCTAGTAATTTACATGAAAAAATCTAAGCTTGGACGTGCAATTAGAGCTACTGCACAAAATGCTAGAGCTGCTAAAATTTTAGGTGTAGATACAGAAAAAGTTTATGCAGCAACATTTGGAATTAATGCTGCTCTTTGTGGTGTTGCTGGAGCTTTAATTTCGATAACATTTACAATTCACCCTTACATGGGATTACCATATACAATTCGATCATTTATGATCGTTATTGTTGCGGGCTTAGGAAACTTACCAGGAGTTGCAATGTCTGGTATGGGCCTCGGTGTATTTGAAGAATTTGCAGACTATATTCTAGGAACAGAATTTAGAATTGGCTCTGTATTTTTACTATTAGTATTAATTTTAGTTTACAGAAGATTTAAACTTTCGAGAAAAAGAGAGTACCTAAAGTGAAAAAAGTTGAAATTACAGACGATACTGGAAAATTAATTGAAGTTGACATCGAAAAATTTAAAAAACATATAGATGAATATCATTTAAATGGATCTAGCGTACATGAAGAAAACGGACATTACTTCACAGTTGACCAAAAATTTAGATATAAAATAAACAGCTTATATGAACAAGAATAATTTAATTTTATACTCTGGTATTTTGATTTTTGGTTTAGCAGCCCCATTCCTTTTTCCAGCTTTTAAAGTTCAGTTGTCAATACTATGTGTGTTGATAATTCTCGCGACTACTTGGAATATTCAAGGTGGTGAGATGGGTTATAATTCATTTGGAAATATTTTATTCTATGGTCTTGGGATGTATCTTTGTGCATCGGTCCAAGTTGGGATGTTCTTTCCGTTAGCAGAATGGACTGAAAGTGGAGGTGAAAAAACATTTGTTCATACACCTACCCAGTTTTTTCAAGGAATGGCCGTTGGTTTAATTGTTGCAGCTATAGTTCCAACTATTATTGCTGGTTTAATTGGATACTCAATTTTAGGTCTAAGAGGGCATTATTTTGCGATCTGTACTTTGGGTTTAGGTGTGGCTGCAGGTGAAATTTCTGGAGGTATAGAAATTATTGGAGCAGGTCAAGGTTTTACTACACCACCATTTCCAGACGTTGGTAGTTTAGAAGCTAGAGGAGAATTTTTTTATTTCTTAAGTTTCTTTACTTTAATTTTGACATTTATTGCAGTGCGTTCAATTTATTCTACAAGATTTAAATTAATTCTTAATGCTATCAGAGACAATGAAGATAAAGCTGAAGCAATGGGTATTGAAACAATGAAATATAAAATTATTGGCTGGATGATCTCAGCTTTCTTTTGTGGATTAGCTGGAGGAATAATGGGTGGATTGGTTGGCTACATAGACTCTACGGATGTTGCTTTTGATGGAAGAGAGATGGGTGTATTCATGGTATTGATGGCAATACTTGGTGGAAAAGGAACACTTTGGGGTCCAATCATAGGGGCAACTATATTTCATATATTCAAAGAGGGTTTTTGGACATTCTTTTTAGGTTGGCAGTATGTTGCTCTTGGAGTTTTGATTGTTGTAATTGTAATTTATTTCCCAGAGGGAATTATGGGATGGTTACGAGAAAAATACCCTGAACGATTTGGTGAAGTAGTAGATGAGAAAGATCGTAAAGCACAGGTAGAACTTAAATGAGCATTTTAGAAGTAAGCAATGTAAGTAAATCATTTGGTGGTGTTAAAGCTAATGTTGACATCTCAATGAATGTTGAAAAAGGTAAGATAGTTGGATTAATTGGGCCAAATGGTTCAGGTAAAACCACATTGTTTAATTCAATTGTAGGGACTTATCCAATAGATAATGGATCTATTAAATTTAATGGTAAAGAAGTTTCAGAGTTACCGGTCCCAGTTATTGCTAAATTAGGACTTCTAAGAACTTTTCAACAAACTAGAATTTATGGAAAACTTAACTGCATAGAAAATATGCTTATTAGTCACAAAGGCAGTGATGCAAATTTAATGAAAATATTTTCTAAAATTCCAATAGAATTAACTGAAAAAGCAGAAAATCTATTAAATTTTGTAGGATTATATCAAAAAAGAAAACTAAGAGCTGGAGATCTATCTTTTGGTCAGCAAAAATTGTTAGAACTGGCAATGGCATTGATGAATGAACCAGAAATGCTGCTGCTAGATGAGCCTACAGCCGGAATTAATCCTACACTAATAAATGGTATTATTGATAGATTAATTAAAGTAAATCAAGATTTTGGAATAACACTTTTAGTGATTGAGCATAACATGAGAGTGATTATGCAATTAGCAGAAAATATTTTCTGTTTAGCTCATGGTAAAATGTTGGCCAATGGATCACCAGATGAAATTAAAAATGATAAACGTGTCATTGATGCGTACTTAGGAGCTCAATAATGGCTAATCAATATGAGGTATTAGGAAAAGCTCCAACACCAGAAGATCTAAAAAAATTATCTCCAAACGAAGTTCATTTAACTATTAAAAATTTAAATGCAGGATATGGAAAAATGGAAATTTTACATAATTTTGATTTATTTGTGAATAAAGCCCAGTCTTTGTGTTTGATTGGTCCAAATGGTGCAGGCAAATCTACAATTCTTCACTCAATATATGGTTTTACTAATATTTTTTCTGGTCAAATTGAACTTGAAGGAAAAGAAATTACTAATCTTACCCCAGCAGAAAAGCTAAAGTCAGTTGGTATAGCTTATATATTGCAGGATAATTCTGTATTTCCAGATATGACAGTAGAAGAAAACTTATTAATGGGAGGATACATAAAAGAAAAAACAGATGAGTCGTATGAAGAGGCTGAAAGAATTTTTGAAAAGTATGAAAGGTTAAGAAATAGAAGAAACCAACCTGCAAAAGTTTTATCTGGAGGTGAGAGAAGATTGCTAGAAATATCTAGAGCCTTAGTTATGAAACCTTCAGTTCTTTTAGTAGACGAACCATCAATTGGACTTGAACCTAGATATATTGAGATGGTTTTTGAAATATTAAGAGATCTTCAGCAAAATGAAAAAAAAACAATCATTCTAGTTGAGCAAAATGCCAAAAAAGGATTGGAGTTTGCAGATATAGGATACGTTTTGGTATCTGGGCAAACTGCAATAGCAGGTAAAGGAGACGATTTACTTCAAAATCCTGATGTTGGTAGACTGTTCCTAGGTGGATAATGATTAATAAAAATTTTTTCTTTAAAGGATATAGATCTATATTTACCCATGATAGTCCAGCTATAGCTCTTACTTGTTGCTTTATAGCAATTGGTGCTCTCTTTAAAAATTTAGGTTTTAATATTCAGGAAAGTATTTTTTCAACTGTTTTAACTTATGCTTTACCAGGTTCATTGGTAATGGCAGAGTCAATGTTGATTGGAGCATCTTTGTTAAATATTTTTTTGGCGGTTTGGTTTGTTAACGCAAGACTTTATCCAATGGCTGTATCTTTATTTCCATTAATGATGCACAAAAGTCAACCTAAGTGGAAGTATTACTTTTCTTGTCATTTCATTGCTGTTTCGGCGTGGTTAATCATGAAAAGTAATTACAAAAAAATTCCAAAAGAATACAGAATTGATTATTGGATTGGAATTGGAAGTGCAACAGTAAGTGTATCTGTTATTGGAACATTTTTAGGTTTTTATTTTTCAGAGTATTTGAATAAAGATATGATGATGGGATTAGCAATTCTTAATCCAGTTTATTTTTTATGCATGATGGTTGGGGCATCTAAGACAATACCGGTAACTCTATCAGTTTTGCTTGGAACTATATTGGGACCAATTATTTATTTATTTTCACCAGAGTGGTCAATTTTGTTAGCAGGCGTAATTGGTGGAACTATAGCTTATCTAGTAGGAGAGCACAGTGTCAGCTAACATCGTTTACGCAATCCTTGTTACGTCCCTAGCAACATTTTTGTCTAGATTTTTGGGAGCTCTTACATCTGAAGGTATAAAAGAAACCTCTAAACTTTTTAAGTGGTTTAATTGTTTAGCTTATGCAACATTAGCAGCACTAATAGCTAGAACTATAATTTTTCCTGCTGGTATTTTGGTAGATGCTAGTTATTCAAGTAGATTTCTTGTTGTGCTGTTATCTTTAGTTGTTTTTTTTATTTCAAAGAAAAACTTTGTTTATCCTACAATTTTCTCAGCTATTTGTATGGCAATACTTAATAATTATATCTGATTAGATTGATTTATAAAATAAGGTAAAATAAAATTTAGAATGCAAAAAATTACAGGCATAGATATCCAAGAGCATGATCAATCGAAAAGGATTTTAAAAATTAGTTTTGAAAATGATATTATAGATAAATTAATTTTCCCATTTAATAAATTTGATTTAACGGCATTGGAGTTAAAACCATTTACAAGATTTACTTTAGCAAAAAGTTTAGATGATTTAACAGATAATAAATTAAGCAAATTAATGAACTCAATTATTAGAGATAGATCTACAGGTTGCTTTATTATTGGACCAAAAAATATAACTGCAAAAATTAATGATAAATTTTTAGTTAAGTTATCAACTGCAATAGCTCATTTAATTGGTGTACCAAATCATGACGCGATGGCAGGAAAATACTATGCTCGTTTTCATGTTAAACATGAGGACAGTAGTGACTCTTATTTAAGAAAGGCTTATAGGAATATGGATCTTCATACAGATGGGACATATGTTAAAGATGTAACCGATTGGTTAATTATGACAAAAATTGATGAGCAAAATGTTGAAGGTGGAGAAACAGCCATGTTACATCTTGATGACTGGGAACATTGTAATGACTTATATAATGATCCAGTAGGGAGGCAAAATTTTGTTTGGGGGTCACCAAAAAGTAAAAATATTGATTACAAGGTAGAGCACCCAGTCTTTTCGTCTGATAACGAAGGAAGACCAACAATATCTTATATAGATCAATTTCCAGAACCACAAAATATGGACCAAGGAAATTTTTTACAAAGATTATCTGATGGATTAGAGGAAAGTAAAAATAAAATAATTACAAAATTACCCGTTGGATTCTCTGTGATTGCAAATAATTATTTCTGGCTTCATGGAAGAAAACCTTTCAAAGAAAATAAGGAATTAAGCAGAGAATTACTAAGAATTAGAGGTTCTTTTTTTGTTAATTAATTCAATATAATCAATATAAAGTATCCAAAATTATGAATTTAGGTTTTATTGGTACGGGAAGAATTGCTGCTTCAGTTATTGCTGGAATAAGTAAATCAAAAATTTCTTATAAGAAAATAATTATTTCACCAAGAAATAAAAAAATAGCTCATGGGCTAAAAAGAAAGTATAAAAAAATAGTTATTGCTAAGGACAATCAGCAAATTGTAGACCAGTCTAATTGGGTATTTTTATCTGTTACACCTACTGTTGGTGAAAAAATTATTAAAGATTTAAAATTTAAATCGACTCAAACTGTTGTTAGTTTTATTTCGACAATTACTTTATCTCAATTAAAGAAATCAATTAAAGTAAGAGCAAAAATTGTAAGAGCAATACCTCTTCCCCCAATTTCGTTAAAGAAAGGTCCGGTGCCTATTTGTCCGCCTAATCCAAAAGTGAAAGCATTTTTCAATAATTTGGGAACAACTGTAGAAATTAACAATGAAAAATCTTCTATTAATTTTTGGTCAACTTCAGGAATGATGGCACCTTTTTATGAAGTATTAAGAGTGATGACTGATTGGTTGGTAAAAAGAGGGGTAAAAAGAAATAATGCTCAAAAATATATTACTTCTTTATTTTTAGCTTTATCTGAAGATGCTGTAGTAAATTCAAAAGAAAATTTAAAGAATTTAGTAAAAGAGTCTCAAACGCCAAAAGGTTTAAATGAACAAGGTGTGAAAGAATTAACTAAAGCTGGATTTTATAGATCTCTAGAAAGAACATTAAATAGTATTCACAGAAGACTTAACAAATAAATTAAATGTCTGAAAATATTTTAGAGATTAATAATTTAAGTAAATATTTTGGTGGATTAGCTGCAGTTTCAGATTGTTCAATAAAAGTTAAAAGAGGAACTATCACTGGTATCATTGGGCCAAATGGATCTGGTAAAACAACTTTATTTAATTTAATCGCTGGAAACTTAAAATCCTCTGGTGGTAATGTTGTTTTTGATGATGAAAATATCACTGATGTTCCATCTTATGAATTATTTTCTAAAGGGTTGTTAAGAACATTTCAAATTGCACATGAGTTTTCAAATTTATCTGTTTTAGAAAATTTAATGATGGTTCCAGGAAATCAATCTGGAGAAAAAATAATGACAGCATTATTTAAACCAGGTTTAGTTGCACAAGAAGAGGCTGTGGTTAAAGAGAAAGCGAAAGAAGTTGTTGAATTTTTAAATTTAGGACATTTATCAAATGAGCTTGCTGGAAATCTTTCAGGCGGACAAAAGAAATTATTAGAACTTGGAAGAACCATGATGGTTGATGCAAAATTAGTATTATTAGATGAAGTAGGGGCTGGAGTTAACAGAACTTTGTTAAAAGATCTTGGAACTGCAATAGAAAAGTTAAATAAAGAAAAAGGTTATACTTTTTGTATGATTGAACATGACATGGATTTTATTGGAAGATTATGTGATCCAGTAATTGTAATGGCTGAGGGGTCAGTATTATTTGAAGGAAGTGTTGAAGAAGCAAAAAAAGATGAGAAAGTTATCGAAAGCTATCTTGGAAGAGGATCGAAATTAAAGGATACAAATTAATGGCATATTTTGAAGGAATAGAAATGACAGGTGGTTATGGTAATGGTCCTGACATTATTAGTTCGTGTTCGGTAAATGTTAATAAAGGTGAAATAGTTTCTATTCTAGGCCCCAATGGTGCTGGTAAATCAACGGCCATGAAAGCAATGTTGGGCTTGCTGAATTTAAAGTCTGGATTAGTAAAGATTGATGGTAAGGATATTTCAAAATTATCTCCTCAAGATCGAGTTAAGCAAGGTATTTCTTTTGTGCCACAGACTAAAAATGTTTTTGCAGGGATGACTGTTGAAGAAAATTTAGAAATGGGCGCATTTCTGTTTGAGGATGAAATCAAAAATATAATTGAGGAAATTTATGAATTATTTCCAATTTTAAGAGAGAAAAGAAATCAGTTGGTTGGTGAACTTTCTGGAGGTCAAAGACAACAAGTGGCTCTAGGTAGAGCTTTAATGATTAAACCCACAGTTTTAATGTTAGATGAACCAACTGCAGGTGTATCACCAATTGTTATGGACGAATTATTTGATCATATTGTAAAAGTAAAAAGAACAAATGTTGCCATCTTAATGGTAGAACAAAATGCAAAACAAGCCTTAAGTATTTCAGATAGGGGCTACGTTCTGGTTACTGGAGAAAATCGTTATTCAGGAACTGGAAAAGAATTATTAGACGATCCAAGAGTAAGAAGCTCTTTTTTGGGAGGGTAATGTGGATTTTGTAAATGCGATAATTCTTTTATTAAATTATATTTTTATTCCTGCATTAACTTATGGCTCTCAATTAGCACTGGGTGCAATATTTGTAACACTTATCTATGGAATTTTAAGATTTGCTAATTTTGCAACTGGTGACATGATGTCTTTTGGAACCATGGCTACGATCTTATTCACATGGTATTTTCAATCTTTAGGCGTCTCTTTAGGTGTTTTACCTACTGCTCTGTTAGCTATCCCATTTGGAATTATTTTCATGATTCTTTACATGCTTTTAATAGATAAATTTGTCTTCAAATATTATAGACATCAGAAAAGTCCTCCAGTTCAGTTTGCAATGGTAAGTATTGGTGTAATGTTTGTTACTCAAGCAGTGGTAAGAATTATAATTGGACCTGGGGATAGAAGATTTTTTGATGGAGAAAAATTTATTATTAAAGCTCGTGAATTTAAGGAGATGACAGGTTTAAATGAAGGTCTTGCATTGAAATCAACTCAAGTAATAACCATTTTTGTAACAATAGTTTTAGTCTCTTTATTATTTTGGTTTTTAAATAGAACCAAAACTGGAAAAAGTATGAAAGCTTATTCTGATAATGAAGATCTTGCTTTGTTGTCAGGTATTGATCCAAAAAAAATAGTTCTAGTTACCTGGGTTATTGCTGGAATTTTAGCAACTATTGGCGGTGCTTTGTATGGTTTAGATAAAAGTTTTAAACCTTTTACTTATTTTAATAATATGCTTCCCATTTTTGCTGCAGCAATTGTTGGAGGAATTGGAAATCCTTTTGGAGCTTTTTTAGGTGGATATGTAATTGCTTTTTCTGAAATACTGCTCACTTACGCATATAAAAAATTCTTTATGTATGTTTTACCAGAAAGTATGGAACCAAACAGTTTAGTTCAGTTACTGTCTACAGATTATAAGTTCGCAGTCTCCTTCTCTATATTGGTAATAGTTTTAATTTATCGACCTTCGGGAATATTTAAGGGGAAAGTATTGTGAGAAAAAACCTAAATGTAATTGCAGCTTATAGTATCATGATGGTGCTTATTCTAATGGTTGGGATATTTCAGTCTTGGAATATTGCTTTATCAATATTTAATCTTTGTTTGATTTCTGCAGTTATGACAATGGGTGCGAATATTCAATGGGGGTATGCTGGTTTAATTAATTTTGGAATTATGGGTTATACAGCTTTAGGTGGTTTAGCTGCAGTATTAATATCTGTAGATCCTGTCCAAGAAGCTTGGAGGGCAGGAGGTTTCGATATTCTAATGTCCTTGTGGCTGATAGTAGTAATGGTATTAGTTATACGCTTTATTTTAAAAAGATTTGAAAAATCAAAAATCAGAACATACAGCATAGCAGCAATAATAATTTCAGGTATTTTACTTATTAGATTTTCTGCAGAGCCAGGCATAGAAGCTATTGAAGCAGTTGATCCTGCTAAAACTGGTTTCTTAGGAGGATTTGGATTACCAATTATATTTTCTTGGATAGTTGGAGCTCTTTTTGCAGGGGGTTTAGCATTTATAGTTGGAAAAGTTGCACTTGGTCTTAGAGCAGATTATTTAGCTATTGCTACTCTTCTTATTTCTGAAATTGTAATTGCAATTATTAAACACGAAGATTGGCTCACAAGAGGAGTTAAAAATGTTATTGGATTAAAAAGACCTGCACCTTATGAAGTAGATCTTCAAACAACTGATTGGTTTATTAAATTAGTTGAAAAGTTTAATTCAGGAAAATTAAGTGTTATTGAGAATTTAGCTGATAGACAAGCTGCTTTAAATCAACTTGTTATTGAAGGTTCTTCAGTATTTGTAAAACTGTGTTATTCAGGATTATTTTTAGTAGTAGTAATCATTCTTTTAATTTTAACTCAAAAGGCTCTTTATTCTCCATGGGGAAGAATGATGAGGGCAATTAGAGATAATGAGGAAGCTGCAAATGCAATGGGCAAAAATGTTGTTAAACAACATTTACTAATTTTTATTTTAGGCTCAGCAATTGTTGGAATTGCGGGCGCAATGCTTGTTACACAAGATGGTCTATTTACTCCAGGAAGTTATAGACCCATGAGATATACGTTCTTAATTTGGGTGATGGTAATTGTTGGAGGAAGTGGAAATAATTTTGGAGCAATTTTAGGAGGATTTGTTGTCTGGTTTTTATGGATTGAAGCTGCACCAATATCATTATTCTTAATAAACTTTTTCACTGCGGGAATTCCTGAAACAAATGCACTTAAAGCTCATTTAATTGAAAGCGTTCCTTATTTTAGATTTTTACTGATGGGATTAGGATTGTTGTTTATAATGAGGTATAGACCTAAAGGTATACTTCCTGAAAAAATAGAAATAAAGTAAACGTAATGAAATATATTATATTAGGTGCTGCTGCTGCTTGGGCTTTGTATATGGCTGATAAGTATTTATTCTTTTAATGAATAAAAATCTTTCGTTACTTATATTAAGCCAGATTTTTGCTTTTACAGCTGCTCCAGTCACCGTTTTTTTAAGTGGTATAATTGGATCAAAATTTAGTCCAATAAAATCTTTAGCAACTCTTCCAATGGCTTTGTCAGTAGTCGGAATTGCGTTATTTGCTTTTTTTGCTGCAAAGTTAATGAGTATAATTGGACGGAAATTGGGGTTCATTTACGCATCATTAGGTACATGTTTTGCATCTCTTTTAACTGCATACTCTATAATTATAGAAAGTTTTGTCTTATATAATTTAGGATGCTTTTTAATTGGTGGAGGAATAGCTTTCAGTCATCAATATCGTTTTGCAGCAGTTGAGGTTGTGGATAAGGATTATGCACCAAAAGCAATTTCTATCATTTTGTTAGCAGGAATAGGTTCGGCCTTTATTGGTCCAAACATTGCAAACATTTCGAAAGGATTTATTTCAGATCATATATATGCAGGTTCTTATTTTGCACTTGCCATTTTATCTATCTCATCAACAATATTTTTAATTTTTTATCAGGAACCAAAAACCATATCTAGTAATCAATATAAAACAGGAAGAAGTTTTTTTGAGCTTATCTCACAACCTAGATTTCTACAGGCACTGATAGCCTCAGCTTTTGCATATGCAGTAATGACTTTTTTAATGACAGCAACTCCCATAAGTATGCATTTGATGGAGAAAATAAGTTTATCCAAGACTGGATTTGTTATTCAGCTTCATATAGCAGCTATGTTTTTACCTTCACTAATTACTGGAAATTTAATTAAAAGGTTTGGTCATAGTAAAATTATGCATGTAGGAGTTTTGTTATTTTTAATCACAATAATAACTAGTTTGTTTGAACAAAATTTTATTAATTATATGATTGCTCTTATTTTTCTGGGGCTAGGATGGAATTTTTTATTTATATCAGGAACAAGTTTACTTGTTTTGTGTTACAGAGAAGAGGAGAAATTTAGAGCTCAAGGATATAATGATTTAATTGTTTACTCTATACAAGCAGCAGCGAGTTTGTCTGCTGGGGTGTTTCTAAGCTTAACTAGCTGGAAAACTATGAATTTAATATGTTTGATTTTTCTAATTATTATAGCTCTATCTACCATAAGAGCTGATTTAAAAAAAAACCCCAGTAATTAAATTACTGGGGTTTTTTGAATTAAGATAAAAAATTATCTTTGTTTTTTAGTTTTGAATTTTCCGCCTTTAATTTCTTGTTCTAAGAAAGAACCTTCAGCTTCTCCAACACTAGTAAAAGTTACTCCAGTAGCACCTTCGTAATTAATCTTTTTACCTTTTGCTAGCAAATCTAAACCTTTCTTAAGTTCACCTGGATAAATTTTAGTTCCAGGAGCATTAGCAACATCCATTACATTTTTTGCAATAGATGCTCTATCTGCAGAATTACCTGCTTGCATTGCAAGAACGATTAAAGCAGCTGCATCGTAAGATTCACCTGTGTAAGGACCAGAAGCTTCTACACCTCCAGCTTTTGCAACTTCAGCAAATATACCTGCACCTTTACCTGTAGAACCAGGCAATGATCCAAATGATTTGCTTAAATCTTTTCCGAATGCATCAACCAAAGATTGACCAATCATACCATCTGATAAAATAAATCTATCAAACGCACCAGAGTCTAAAGAGGCTTGAATAATTCCTTTTCCTCCTTGGTCAAGATAACCAATAACTGCTACAGCATCACCACCAGCAGAAGCAAGAGTTGCTACTTCAGATGAGTAATCTGCTTTTCCATCTTCGTGAGCAGTTACAGTTGTAACTTTAATACCATGAGCTTCAACTGCTGCTTTATAAACATCAGCTAAACCTTTTCCATAGTCATTGTTAGTATAAGTGATTGCAACACTTTTTACTTTTCTGTCTTTAGTTATATCAGCTAAAATTTGACCACCTCTAGCATCTGATGGAGCAGTTCTAAAGAAATACCCTTTGTCATCTAGAGTTGTTAATCCTGGAGAAGTAGCTGAAGGTGAAATCATTACTACACCATTTGGTACAGCAACGTTGGTTGCAATAGCACCAGTTACACCTGAACAGTCTGCTCCCATAATTGCAGCTACACCACCTGAAATTAATCCTTCAGCTGCAGCTGTTGCCGCTGCTGAGTCAACACAAGTTGAGTCTGCTCTTACTGGCTCAATTTTTTTTCCACCTAATAGCGAACCTGAGTCAGAAGCTTCTTTAAATGCAAGCTCTGCAGATGCAGCCATAGCTGGAGTTAGAGATTCAATAGGACCAGTGAATCCTAAGATAATCCCCATTTTAATCGAATGTCCGTCTGCCATTACATTTGAACCAAAACTTGATACAAACATAAATACAGCGATAAATAGTTTTCTCATTATCTTCCTCTTTATTGTTAACAATTTATAAAAGCTAATTTAAGTATGAATACAGTCAATATTCAATGACAAAATTATCCTATTTTAGACAGTTAATTGACGCTGATAATTATCTGATTGAGAAAGGGTCTAAAGAAGGTTCGTCAGATGTATAGAACCATGTTGTTTTTACTCTTGTATAGTCTTTAATTGAGTCAATTCCTGCTTCTTTTCCATATCCACTATCCTTGATACCCCCAAATGGAGCTGAAGGAGAAATTAATCTATAAGTATTTACAAATGTTATTCCAGCCCTAATTGCTTTTGAGACTCTCATCCCTCTGGATAAATTACTTGTATAAACACCTGAAGATAATCCATATTGATTATCATTCATTTTTGAAATTACTTCTTCCTCTGTATCAAATTTCATTACTGATAATACAGGTCCAAATAACTCATTTTCTGCAACTGGCAGATTGTGATTATCACATTCTATAATTGTAGGAGGAAAGTAATATCCTTTATTTGAGAAAGAATGTCTTTCACCTCCACACTTAATTTTTCCACCTTGATCAATTGTCTCTTTAATATTTTTTTCTATTACTTCCAATTGTTTAAAATTACTTAAAGGTCCCATCTCTGTTTCTGGATCCATTGGTGCTCCAATTTTTATTTTTGATGCACGATTTGAAAGTTTATTCAAAAATTCATCGTAAATTCCTTTTTGCAAATAAAGTCTTGATCCTGCTATACAACTTTGACCACTTGCACCAAATATTCCAGCTGTAATCCCATTTATAGCATTTTCTTGCTCTGCATCATCAAATACTGCGACTGGACTCTTGCCACCCAATTCTAAACTTACTTCTGATAAATTTTCTGCTGAGTTTCTAATTATATGTCTTGCTGTTTCAGGACCACCAGTAAAAGCAACCTTTTCAACCAAGTTATGAGTAGTTAAACTTTTACCACAAGGATCCCCGAATCCTGTAATTACATTCACCACACCTTTAGGGATACCGGTTTTTTCAACTAACTTTGCAAATTCAAATAAAACAGCAGGGGCAAGTTCAGAGGATTTAATTACAACTGTGTTACCCATTGCAAGTGCTGGTGCAATTTTAGTGGCAGTTAAAAACATTTGTGAATTCCAAGGAATTATTGCAGCTATAACACCTATAGGTATTCTAGTTGTTATTGCTTGAACATTTGGTTTATCTATTGGCAAAACTGTTCCCTCAACTTTATCTGCCAAACCAGCATAATAGTCGTAGTATTCTGCTATATAAACTGCTTGCTTTTTTGTTTCTCTGTAAAGTTTTCCAGTATCAATTGTTTCTATTTCTCCTAGCATTTCTGCATTCTCTCTCAATTGATTTCCAATAGCTCTTAAATATTTAGCTCTTTCTCTAGGAAGTAGCTTTGGCCATTCGCCCTCGAATGCTTTTTGAGCAGCTTTAACTGCATTATCAACATCTTTAGCAGTTGCTTCTGGAACAACTGCCCATGGCTCGTTATGTTCTGGATTTAAAGTTTCAAATGTTTTTTTACTTTCAGAGTCTACCCATTCACCATTAATAAACATTTTATATTGCTTTAATTTACTCATCTGATCCAATAAAATTTTTGATTGTTAAATTTACATCATCAGCACACTCAATACCACAAAGATGTTTTCCATCTTTAATGATCTTTAATTGACTTTTAGAGATCAAACTATTCAATTCTTGAGACATTTTTACAGTTGAGCCAACGTCATATTCACCTGTCACAATTAGTGTACTTGCTTTAATTTTATTAAAATCTTCATCATTTTTATGATTAACGAATAGCTCGTAAACCTTTAAAAAATTATTCATATTATTAGCAGACAAAATAGAACTTATTTTTTCATAAATTTCTGGATTATTTTCTAAATATTTATCAGTAAACCATCTTTTTAGAGCTTGTTTTGAGAGTTTTAATTCTTGTTTTGCTTGTTCAAACCTTTGATTAACAATTTTTTGCTGTTCCTCAGTTCTTTTATAAATAGAACACAAAAGAGTTAATGTTTGTAAACGCTCATTATGTTTAGTTGCAAAATTTCGTGCGATTAAAGACCCTATAGAGAAACCTACAAGATGTATTTTTTTTATATTAAGATGGTCCATTAACTTAATTAGCTGATCAGAAAAATCATCAAAACTTATTTCCTTATTTTCTAATGAAGTTTTTCCATGACCTAAAATGTCGTAGGCAATAGTTGAATGATAATTAAAAAATTCAAGCTGAGGCTGCCATATTTCGTGAGTAAGACCTACACCATGCACAAATACTATTGGCACATCTTGATGCTTTTTATTGAATAAGTAATAAGTTCCTGAGGCAGTAGTTCCTGTTGTCATCAAGAATTATTTTGGCTCGATACCCATTTCTTTCATGTCTTGATATCTGTCACCAGTTCTTGCATGTGCTCTACCACTTGATGCCCCACCAATTGCAACAACCACCTCATCATCGAATGGTGCATCATGAATAGTAAATTCATGAGTTAGGTAATATGGTCTCAATCCAGAATCTGTTTTATGCATCATAGGAATTGCAATCTTTGATCCAGCAGGTCCCCTTGTATTTGTAAAACTTAAATAGGAAGTTCCACCAACAGCATCTCTAAATTTATTACCAAACCTTAAAGTATGAATAAAAGCTGAGGCGTGCTCTATTTCACCGTTCAATCCAACTACACCTGCTTTACCATATGCCAATATTTTTTCAGGTGATCCTATTTCTTTTATCAATTCTGGAACAAGTAAATCACCTAGCTTTGGTGCAAGGTCTAAAATAGCCGGTCTTAGATTTTCAACAAAACCCTGACCATGCCAAGGATTTTTAAAAACAGCAGCTACTGACACTAATAAAACAGGTTCTTTTGCCTCTTTACCACCTTCAATAAAAGTTTTGTCCACAAATTTTGTAAATTTTCTTAATTTTAGATCCATTTATTTAATATTTATTTTTCTACTCTAACTCCTCTAATATCTGTTGTTAGTTGTTGCAACACATAAATAGTAATATGATTCAAATTGTTCACTATTCTTTGGTAATTAAATTCACTTTTTATGGGCTTACAATTCAATTCTTTAAAATAGTAAACTTTCGCAGTCCCCAGTGATGGATTTATTTCATTGCTAATTTCATTTAAAATTTTTGTTTTTTTATCTAAAACTAAATTGTATTTACATACGCTTGATAAAGACCAATACATTAAGTACGAAAGAACTATAGCTATTAGTATTGAAGTTTTGATTGCCATTAATTATTTTATCCTATGTTTGAAGCTATCTCTCCTAAAACTGTATAGTGCTTTTGGATCTACATCAACATCTATAACAACTGGTTTTTTTATTTTAAGCGCGGCTTTTAATGTACGATTAATTTCAGAAATTTTTGTAATTTTAAATCCTTTTGCTCCATAGAGTTCAGCTAATTTATCAAATCTAGGGCTACTTATGTCAGCACCTAAATATCTTTTTCCATAAAAATCTTTTTGATATGCTTTTTCAGCACCCCAACTTTTATTATTCATAACAATAGTTATTGTATTGATTTTGTATTCTACAGCCGTACTTAACTCAGAAATCGTCATACCAAACCCACCATCACCCATTAAACTAACCACTGTTTTATTTGGCTTAGCTAGTTTTACACCTAACCCACAAGCAAACGAAAAACCAACAAGTCCAAAATCCAAAGGAGTAAACAAAGATGGAGGGTCGTAATATTCTAGAGCATCTGTAGCCTGCAAACATAACGTTCCAGCATCTAGAGTAATTGCTGAGTTTCTTGGTAGCACTTTTCTTAATTGTTTAAATAGTCCTTTTGGTTGTATAGGAAAATTTGGACCCAAATTTTCTTTATTTCTATTTATCAAATATTCTTTTCTCTGTTGTAAATAAGAGTTAGTCCAATCTTTAACATTTAATTTAATTTTCTCTTTTTTAACTTCTTCGTAAAGTTGTTTAGTTGCAGTCGCAGCATCCGCATGTATCTTTACTTTTACAGGAAAATATTTTCCCAGCATTGTTTTTTCTAGTTCAATTTGAATTATCTTTGCTTTTTTATTTATATTTTCATAGGAGTAAAAAGTTGAATTAAATCCTAAACGTGTTCCAATTGCTAAAATGACATCTGCATTTTTAACTAATCTTGATGCTACAGGATTTCCTCTAGGACCCATTTGTCCCGCATTTAATTTATGACCAAAAGGAATTGCATCTCCATGACCCGCTGCTGTAACAATAGGTAGGTTGCATAGTTCAGCTAACTTTATTACCTCTTTGTATTTAGAATTATACTTAATTCCTGCTCCAACAATAATTACCGAACATTTTGAAGATCCGATTAATTTTGCAGCTTTTTTGATATTTTCCTTATTTCCTTTTTGTTTGCTTACATTTGTGAACGATGGTTTTTTAGTATTGATATTATAATTGTTTGAAGCTGCTAATATATTTCTTGGTAAATTTACACAAACAGGTCCTTTTCTAGGTTTCATTGCCAAACTAAAAGCATCACTCATAATTTTTGGAATTATTTTTGAATTTTTTATAGTCCAAGTTTTTTTTGTAATAGGTGTAAACAAAGACTGTTGATCTAAACCCTGAAATGCATCTTCCATTTTATCTTTAGTTGAATAAGAACCTGCAATTGCAACAACTGGAGAAAAGGCTGCTTTTGCTTGAGCAACCCCTGTAACTAAATTAGTAGCACCAGGTCCGTTTTGGCCTGCAATAATTACCCCAGGTTTATTTGAGGCTCTTGCATAACCATCAGCCATATGTGTGCCAGTTCTTTCATCTCTGACACCAATAAATTTTATACTTTTCTCATGATAAAGAGCATCAAACATTTCCATTGTAGCTGAACCAATAAGTCCAAAAACATGTTTTACTCTCTCTTTTTTTAATGATTTAACAGCAGCTTGTCCGCCGCTAATTCTTTTTCGTTTTTTATTCACGAAACTTTTTTTACTTCAGTATCAAAATCATCTTGGAAGTGAGGCATAACTTTTTCTGTAAAGAGTTTTATACTTTTCATACAATCTTTATGCTTCACACCTGGAAAATTAGACCAAACTTGTAAATTTTGTAAATTGAGTTCAGATTTTAATTCATGAATTTTATCAATCACATATTCTGGTGTTCCAAATAACATATTTCTTTTATGTAAAAATTCATAATTTAATAAATCCAATTTACCTTTTGTCTCTGGTAATTCTTCACCTGGATCCATATGATTTCCTAAACCTCTCCAATGACAAACCCATCTCATATAATTTACCATATGTTCACCAGCTTTCTCTTTTGCTTCTTCCATCGTATCTGCAACGAACATATCTCTTACAAGAGACACCCCTTCTCCAAGGGGTATATTTTTCTTTGTTACTTCTGATCTTTTGTTTTTATAAGCTTCAAACTTTGGCTTCAAAGCTTTTACTGTTGGTATCCACATGATAACATTGATATTATTTTCAGCAGCCCACTCTATCGATCTAATTCCATCAACTACTTGATGAATTGGAGGGTGTGGCTGTTGATATGGCTGAGGAACGACACTAATTTTTTTCATAGTACTGTCTTCCATATTCATAAATTCTTCACTAGGAGGACTCATATCATGCTGCCAAACATAATTTGGGGATGGATAAGTATAAAATTCTCCTTGGTGACTGAAAAATTTTTCACTCCATGCTTTCTTCAATACCTCTAAAGTCTCAGCAAATAATCTAAAATTTTTAGCCTGATCTTTTAAGTCAGCTTCTTTATTTAGGTTAATTGCTTCTCTTCCATAAATTCCTCTTGCCACACCTACTTCAACTCTTCCTTTAGAAAGCTGATCTAGTGTAGCTATATCTTCAGCTAATCTTATTGGATTATGAAAAGTAATAACGTTTGCAGCTTGGCCTATTCTTATATTTTTTGTTCTTGCAGCTGCATCTGCACCCATCATTAATGGATTTGTACAAGACTCCATTCCCTCGTGATTAAAGTGATGTTCTGTAAACCAAATTGAATTCCATTTGTTTTGATCACAGTATTCTGTAATTTCTTTAGTCTCATCTAACAATTGATGATAAGGTTTGTGTGTCCAGTTTGTGGTATTACAAAAATAACCAAATTTCATAAAGCCTCCTTTAAAATTTAATTTAAAGACGACCGATCCCACTTTCGTAAATCTTTGATTTTAACGACGAGTTATGTATCGCTTTATATTTAAACTTTATAATTACTAACGATGATATTCAATAAATTTCTTTAAAGATTTTTTGAGAAATTTCTCATAAATTTCAACATTATTTTTAGATTTACTTTCATTTAAAAATGATTGGTTCATTTTGAAATCATAGGAAGGTTCAAAGAAAAAAGGAACAGATAGCCTCTTACTTTTATTCCACAAAACCCTATGATTGGTTGCTTTAAATTTACCTTTACTTAAATATTCTAAAGCTCTTCCCGTGTTTACTACTAAAGCCTTTTTATTAAATGGTACATCATACCATTTTTTGTTTTTTCTATTTTGTACTTGTAATCCACCTTTTTTATCTTGATAGAGAACTGTAAATATTCCACTATCAACATGAGTTTCACATCCAAGCGCTACTCCATCTTGTTTTGATATTTCTACTGGTTTCGTTTGATTTGGGTAATAATTAAATCTTAATGTACTTAAAGTTTTTAATCTTGAAAAAGCTGCACTAGAAATCTCAGGATTTTTTTTATAAAGTTTTATTAAACTTTTAAACAATATTTCACTTAATCTATAAATGTTATCAAAATATTTGTTTAGAATTCTAATGGAGCTTCTATTAAAACAAATGCTTAGATTAATAAACTCTATGTATTGATTTTTGAGATTTGAAGAATATTTTTTAGTTACTTTTAAATCACCTATATCAAGACCTTCTTTTCCATTAACATCATTAGGAAAATATCCTCTGTATAAATTTTTATTTTTTTTATTCCATTTTTTAGGTGCCAATCTTCTTTTCGTGCTGTCTGGTAAATTAAAAAATTTATCAGCAACTTCACATGTTTTTTTTATTTCTTTTAGATTAATTCCATGTCCAGTAATTTGAAAAAATCCTACATTGACACAAGCTTTTTCAATTTCTTTAATTGTTTTGAATGCATTTTGAGTTTCAAAATTATTTTTAATTAGTGAAGATATATTGATTGTAGGTATATAGCTTTTATTCATCTTCTTACTGGAGTTTCGGTTGCAATATACTGATCTCTAACTCGCTCTCTCATATAAATATAAATTCCAGCTGCTATAATACACGCAACACCAATAAATGTTCTGGTTGTTGGTACTTCGTTAAATAAAAAGTAGCCAGGTATCATAGACATAATTATTAATGAGTACTCAAACAAAGAAACAACAGATGGTGATGCAACTATATATGCTGAAAAAATACAAACAAAAGCTATTGATGCAGCAAAACCAAAAAATAAAATAAATTTCCATGTATATTCAATATTTGAAAACCATTCTCTAAAGATGAATTGTATTGTTGGATCAAAGTTTGGATTATTAAGCTGACCACTACCCATAAAAATATATAAAATTATACACAGCAATATTGCAATAAGATAAAAGTAATATAGTTGGGTGTTAACATCATCTTTATCAGATGTATATTTAGTGATTGTCATAGAAGCGGCATAACAAAATGCACAAAAAACTGGTAAAAGTTTCCGATATTCAAAGTCTGAAAAATTTGGATTTAAGACTATAAAAACGCCAATAAAACCAAAAACAATTGCTGACCACCTTCTAATACCAATAGTCTCTTTTAAAAATAATTTTGCAAATATTGATACGAAAAAAGGGGAGGAAAAAAATAGAGCATTTGCTGTTGCTAAAGGCATAAAAGTTAATGAGATAAAAAAAGCAGAAAAAGCAATAAAGTGTAAAATCACTCTTAGTATTGTTAAAAAGGGATAGTGAGTTTTAAGAGAGACTTTTTGTTTTCTGAATTTTATATAACCAAACAGCAAAATTGCTGCAACAAAATATCTTCCAAAAAATATTTCATATAAAGCTGCTTTTTCAAAAATGAATTTAATTAAAGCATCCTGCATTGCAAAAAAAGTCATTGCAGTAATAATTAAAAGTATTCCTTTTGAATTATTATTTGTGCCCATTATGCACCTATATCAAAAAAAAATTGTATAGAATATTTAATTATTTCTTTAATTTAGATGATAATAGAAGACCTTCACTTGAAAATTTTGACTTATTTTCCTCAATAAAATCTTTCATTAATTTTACTTTTTCTTCTTCAAATTCAGTGACTTTCCTTTTGCTTAAATCTATATATAGCGATATCCATTCCATAGAAGCTGAAAGTTTGTTAGTTTTTTGAGAAATCATTTCCATTTTTAAGTGTAATCTTTTTTTATCGTGATCAAAATAAGTCAGATTGACATTGACCATTTCTCCCTCTTTTACCTCATTTAAATATTTAGTATTAGTTTCAACAACCATTGTACTTCTATGTAAATCTTTTGCTGCTGTTCCACCCATCTTAAATTTTTCAAGAGCAACTTCCCATGCTTGATCAAAAACAAGTACATAATAAGCCATGTTCATATGATTGTTGTAATCAACCCATTCCTTTTTTACTTCGAAAGTTTTTAATAACACTTTATGATCTTGTTAATGAAGACTGTAATTCTTGATTTGAAATGTATCCTTTTACATTTCCACTTTTATCAACCACTTCACAGTTTGAATCAGAACAAACGATTTTTGGTAAAAAATCTTCTATAAATTCATCTTCATTTACTTTTATTAAGTTTGATTTATCTATGTCATTAGCTTGATCAGCAGTTTTCATTATAATTTTTGCCTTGATAACTTTTGCTCTATTCACATCTTTTACAAAAGCTTTTACATAATCATCAGCAGGGTTCATAATAATTTCTTCGGGAGTTCCTACTTGGACTAATTTTCCAGAGTTTAATATCCCAATATGATCACCCAATCTTAATGATTCATCTAGATCGTGAGTAATAAATACAATTGTTTTTTTTAGTTCTGCTTGAAGATCAATTAATTGTTTTTGCATATCACTTCTAATCAGAGGATCTAGAGCGCTGAAAGCTTCATCCATTAACATGATATCTGTATCAGTAGCTAATGCTCTTGCTAAACCAACACGTTGTTGCATTCCTCCTGATAATTGAGCAGGGTATTGATTTTCAAAACCAGTTAGACCAACCGCATCAATTTTTTCCATTGAGATTTTATTTCTTTCATCCTCAGTTTTTCCTTGCATTTCTAGTCCGTAACCAACATTTTGAATTACTGTTTTATGCGGGAATAAACCAAATCTTTGAAACACCATGCTCATTTTATGTCTTCTAAATTTAATAAGTTTATCTTTATCAAGTGACATTACATTCGTGCCCTCAACTAAAATTTCACCATCAGTTGGATCGATTAGTCTATTTAAATGTCGTATTAGTGTTGATTTTCCTGATCCTGATAAACCCATACAAACAAAGGTTTCTCCTTCTTCAATTTTAAGCGAAATATTATCTAATCCAACAGTATGACCAGTTTGCTCTAAAATTTCGTCTTTTGTTGCACCATCTTTTACCATTGGCAGTACAGAAGAAGGGTTGTTTCCAAAAATTTTGTATACGTTGTTGATCTCAATTTTTGACATGATGTAATGTTCTAACAGTTACAATCATCATATGTAAAACAAATATTATACAACTTATAATTGTTTTAAGAAATAACAGTTGTATTTATTTGCTTTTGCTTATTTTTTAAATAAGAATTTTATATATGGCGCAAACAGATAAAGATGTGCGACTAGAGTTGTCTGCTCTCTATAGAATTTTACATATGTACGGCATGACAGACCTTGCTAACCAATGTGCAGGGGCAAGATCTGCTGAAGATAAAAATTGTTCTTTCGTTCATCCATATGGAATGTTTTATGAAGAAATTACTGCTTCATCTTTAGTTAAAATTGATCAAAACGGAAAAAAATTAGATTCAGACGGACCTTGGTTAAATGACGGATGTATTAATCTTGCCCAATGGATTTTTAATAAAAGAAATGATGTAAATTTTTATGTTCATGGACATGCCAATGATGTGATGGCAGTTGGAGGTACCAAAGAAGGTTTGATGTATCTTTCACAGGCCGCAGTTTATTTAAATCATCTTGTTGGATATATTGATTATGAATTTGTTGAGGATAAAGAATTTGGAAGCAAGTTTGAAAACCTAATTAGCAAACACGACATTTTGATTACAAGAAATCATGGATATTACACAGTAGGAAAAACTGCTGCAGAAGCATTTTTCAGAGCTTATTATCTAGAGCAAGCATGTTCAGTCCAGGTAAAAAACCTTGCAATGGGTTTAAACAAACATGAAATAGATAAACAGAAGGCTGCATATTTTTGGGAAAACATGAGTGACTCTGATGATTATAATTATGATGGAAAAACGGAGTGGGCTGCTTTATTAAGAAAACTAGAGAGAGAACATTCAAATTATAAAAATTAATGGAACAAAATTTTACAATTAAAAATATAACTAAAAATTCTACAAATTTAGAAGTTGACTGGAGCGATGGAAAAAAAAGTAAATTTAATTATTTATGGCTAAGAGACAATTGTCCAACTGCACATGATAAAGACTCACGTCATAGAATGTTTAATATTTTAAAAGTATCAAACAAAATTAATCCAAAAAAATTTGCAGTAAATAATGAAGGCAAGCTTGAAATTGAATGGAGTGAAGGTGACCACATAAGTTATTATGACCAAAATTGGTTAAGAGAAAACTGCTATACTATAAAAAATAATTTAGAATATAAATCTCCATATCAACTTTGGGACAACTCTTTACAAAATGATCTGAAGTCAATTGAGATTGAACATGATGAAATTATGAGTTCATATGAGGGACTTGTCAGATGGTTAGAGCTCTTACACCACACTGGAATTGCTATAGTAAAAAATGCTCCAACTGAAAATAATTCTGGCTTTAAAATTTTAAACAGAATTAGCCATACTAGAGAAACTTTTTTTAAAACACCTTTTGAAGTAATTAATATTCCTAAACCAAATAATTCTGCTTATACAGCACATGCCCTAAGAAATCATATGGATTTACCATGGTTTGAAACACCACCTGGTTATCAATTTCTTCATTGTTTAGTTAATTCTGCAACAGGAGGAGACTCATCCGCTGTAGATGGCTTTGCAGTTGCAGATTATTTAAGAAAAAATGAGAAAGAAATATTTGATACGCTAGTAAACGTTCATTTAAAATTTAGAGACATGGATTATACACAAGAGTCTGTTAGAAGTTATTACGCACCCGCGATATCTCTAACAAAAGATGATGATTACCATGATATTCGGTTTAGCGTAGCAACTATGGATGCTTTAGACTGTCATCCTGATTTGATGGATAAAGTTTATAAAGCTCATCACCGATTTGGAAATTTACTTCATGACGATCAATTCCAGATTAAATTTAGATTAGGACCAGGTGATATTTTTTCTTTTAACAATAGACGATTATTACACGGTAGAACTGAATATGATCCAAACTCAGGACATAGACATTTACAAGGTTATTACATGGATCGAGATGAAATTATTGGGAGACTAAGATATTTAAAAAATTCTGTTAACTCCAACCAGTAACATTCTTTACTTCAAGATATTCCTCAAGGCCCCAAACACCTCCTTCTCTTCCATTACCTGATTGTCTGTAACCACCAAATGGAGTTCCTGTATCTGCTCCATTTCCATTTATGTAAACACATCCAGATCTTAATTTTTTAGCAACTCTGTGTGCTTTTACTCGGTCTTCAGTTTGCAAATAATTCCCAAGACCATAAGAAGTATCATTTACAATATTGACTGCCTCATCTTCGGTCTCAAATGGAATTATAGATAATACAGGTCCAAAAATTTCTTCTTTAGCAATTCTCATTTCATTAGTTACATCTGTAAATATAGTTGGTTTAATGAAGTACCCTTTGTTCAAACCGTTTGGTAACTCAGGTCCACCTGCTGCAAGAGTTGCGCCTTCAGAAATTCCACTTTCAATAAGATTTATAATCTTATCATATTGAATTTTAGAAATTACTGGTCCTATATGATCTCCCTTTTTTGAAGCTTGATCTACTTTAATTTTGTTTGCTTCATCAACAGCTTCTTTAACAGCTCTTTCGTAAATTGATTTTTCAACAAGCATCCTTGTTGGTGCATCACAAGATTGACCAGAATTGCTCATTACATTTCTAATACCGTCTCTTACCGCATCTTTATAACTATCAGCAAAAACTATATTTCCGCCTTTTCCACCTAATTCAAGACAAACTCTTTTAATTGTTTCAGCAGCATTTTTTGAAATTAATCTTCCTGCTCTTGTTGATCCTGTGAAAGAAACCATATCAATATCAGGGTGGCTTGAAATGTGAGTTCCCACTCCTGCACCGTCTCCATTTACCAAATTAAATACACCTTTTGGAAAACCTGCTTCATCAATCATTTCTGCAAATAGCATTCCAGAAATAGGAGCAATTTCTGATGGTTTTAAAATCATTGTACATCCAGTTGCGAATGCAGGAACGACTTTTAAAGCAATTTGATTAATTGGCCAATTCCACGGTGTGATTAATCCACAAACTCCAATTGGCTCATAATAGATATGATTATTTGATTTATTATCAAAGTGTTCATCAAATTTAAAATTTTTTAATCTTAAAATAAAATCATCTAAATGATCTTTACCTGAAGCTGTTTGAACATCTGTTGCCCAATCCATAGGTGCTCCCATTTCAAGAGAAATAGCCTCAGCCATTTCATTAAATCTTTTTTTATAAACTGATGATAATTTTTCAAGTAAACTGAGCCTTTCTTCCTTGCTAGTTGCTTTCCAAGTATTAAAGGCATTTTTTGCTGATTTGACAGCTAAATCTGTATCCTCTTTTGAACCTAAAGAAATAACAGCAAACGGATCTTCATTGCATGGATTAATTACGTTAAAATTATTTTTTTTAATTGGATCAACCCACTGACCATTTATGTAAAATTTTCTTTTATCTAACATTTTTTATCTTAACACATTAATTAAATTTCATATCCTTTTTCCTCAGGTTCACTATCAACCAACTCATCAGGAAAACCACTAGCTCTAAAATTAATATTATTTAAATCCTCCATTCTTTTCACAATCATTGATGACCAAGCTCTAGAACCATATTTTTTTTGACCATCTTTAAAAATTTCAACTATTTGTGGAGAAATTTCTAAAGGAGCATTTAGTTTTTTTGCAAGATTATCAAAGAGACCCGTATCCTTTAAAACTAAATCCATTGTAAAATTAATATTATAAGATCCATTTAATATAACCTGACTTTCAGTTTCATGTACAAATGAATTACCAGAAGAAATAGTAATTCCTTTATAAGTTTTCGCTAAATCCAAATTAGATTTTTTTGCTACAGTCCAAGCTTCACCTAATGCAACTAAATGAACAGATGCTAGATAATTTGTAATTACTTTTAATACACTTGCTGTGCCAAGCTCACCAGTGTGCAATATTTTTCTTCCCATTACAGTCAATGCAGGTAAAATTTTTTCAAATGCTTTTCTTTCCCCACCAACAAATATAGCAATATTGCCTATTGCTGCTCTATGACATCCACCACTAACAGGTCCATCCAGAGGGATTGCTTTTTTTGATATTACCTTTTCACCAAGTCTTTTAACTTCGTTTTCATCTGTGGTACTCATTTCTAACCAAACTTTATTCTCTGACAATCCATTTATAATTCCATCATCAGCCTCCATCACTTCAGCAGATACCTCAGGGGAAGGAAGAGAGGTAATAATTAAATCAGTTTTTTCTGCTAATTCTTTTGGTGATTTTGCAACTTTAGCACCTAATTCTTTAAAGGAATTTGTTAAACTTTCATCTAAATCTATTACTGTAAGATCAAAGTTATTTCGTAATAAACTTCCAGCAAGTTTTCCTCCAACATTACCTAAACCGATAAATCCAATTTTCATTTTGTTTCCTCTTCTTTTTTGTTTTTTTTAAATACAATTAAAATCACACCAACTATGATTATTGCACCACCTATAAATAATTCTGGCGTTGGTTTTTCACCTAAAAGAAATATAGCAGCTAATAAACCTGTTGGGGGTATCCCCATCGTAACAATTGGGAGTACTTTATAAAGTGGGTTATTTTTTAAAACATAATAAAAACAACCGTATGTAATTGGTTGCATAATGAAACCAATATAAATAGCAATAATCCAATGATCAAATTTTGCATTTGTTAGATAATTAATTGTATTTCCGTCAATAATTGAAGATAGCATTACTAATATTGGTCCAGAGAATAATGCCAACCAAGCAACTAATGCTAAAGGATTTATTTCTTTGCTTAATGGTTTAACCATAACTTGTCCAAGAGCCCATATAGCAGATCCTAATATTGTAAGACCAATTCCAATAAATTTTCCATCCAAATTAGGAGATCCAGTTAAAATATAAACACCAACAAATGCGATAGCTATACCAATCAAAGCTCTAATAGTTGGTTTTTCTTTAAGCATGAAGTAAGCAAAAATAACTCCAAACGGAACTTCCATCTGAACCAAAAGAACTGCTGAAGATGCATCAATTAAATCTAAACCAGTATATGTAATACTATATTGCAACGTATTTGCGACTAATGATGCAGCAAAAATTCTTTTTAAATATCCTCTTGGTATTGGAAACCACCAAATTAATAATGATGCAGCAAAAGTAAATCTGATACCCATTAAAAGAATAGGAGGAAAAGATTCAAAAGCTGGTTTAGCAATAACAAAACCAAAGCCCAAAAAAATAGGCACCAAGGATGCTATGAAAGTATCTTTTATATTCATACCTATTTTTTATATTAATGATTATTAAAGAACTTCTGATATATTCACCTTTTAAAATATGAATTCAACAAAAATAGATCCTAAATATATCACCAAATCAAATCCAAGAATTGGACTTATTGCGCTTGCAAGCGATTTTATGATTGAAAGAGATTTTATAAACGTAATTAAAGACAGAGAAGTTGATTTTTTTGTAAATCGTATCGAATGCTATAACCCTCTAACAAAAGAAAATTTGATCAAAATGTCAAACAAAGTAACCGAGGTAACAAAAGATATATTACCTGATCAGGATATTGATTGTGTTGTTTATGGTTGTACATCAGGAACTATTGCTGCAGGTTATGAATCTATTAAAAAAAAAATAAAAGCTGCAAAACCCATGGCAAAAGTCACAACTCCAAGTACCGCTGCAATCAAAGCTTTAAAGAAATTAAATGTAAATAAAATATGTCTATTTACACCATATAGCAAAAAACTTAACGATGAAGTTTTAGAATATTTCGAAGAGGAAGGATTTGAGGTTACGTCAAATTCTTACTTTGATATAGAATCTGATTATGATATTGGAAAAGTTGATCAGAATTATTTATATAATGTTCTATCTGAAATAGATTTGAATGGGGCAGAGGTACTCTTTGTTTCTTGTACCGCTTTACCAGTATTACCAATAATTGATAAGTTAGAGAAAAAATTAAATACTACAGTTTTGTCTAGCAACCAGGTTTTGATTTGGGATACTCTTGTTAAAATAAATAAAAATAATTCTGTCGAAGGATTTGGTAAATTATTTAAAGAAAATTAATGCTTTTCACAAAAGAAGAATACAAGCAAAGATTAAAAAAAGTTAAAAAAATGATGCAAGAAAAAGGCATCGAACTTTTAATCTCACATGACACTAACAATATGAATTACCTAACAGGTTATGATGCTTGGTCTTTTTATTATGCACAATGTGCAATTGTTCATATAGATGTAGATGAGCCTTTATGTTTTGTAAGGGCTCAAGATGCAGGTGGTGCGTATATTAAAACTTATTTAAAGGATGAGAATATTTTAGTTTATGACGAAAATTATATTCACACATGGCCAAAACATCCTTATGACAACCTTGTAGAAATTATAAAAGAAAGAAAATGGGACAAGTTATGCATTGGCCTAGAAATGGATGCACATTACTTCACCGCGTTTTGTTATGAAAAAATTAAGCAAGGGTTACCAAATGCAAAAATTAAAGATAGCGATCGTTTAGTTAACTGGGCTAGACTAGTAAAATCAGATGCCGAAATAGGTTTCATGAAATCTGCTGCAAAAATTTCTGAAAAAGGAATGAAAACTGCAATGGAAGTTATCAAACCAGGTGTCAGACAGTGCGATGCAGTTGGTGAAATTCAAAAAACTTTATTTTATGGAACAGAAGAATTTGGAGGTGAATATTCTAGTATTGCAACTTTACTTCCGACAGGAAAAGGTACTTCAGCTTCACATTTGACAGCAACACAAGATAAATTTGTGGAAGGTGAGGCCACAATTATTGAATTATCTGGGGTTTATAAGAGATATCATGCTCCAATGGCGAGAACAGTTCTGCTTGGAAAACCCAATCAATTAAAGATTGATACAATGAATAAAACAATTGAAGCTTTAAATGCTGGCATAAATCAAATTAAACCTGGGAATACAGCAGATGATGTAGCGCAAGGTTTTTGGAAAATATTGGATAAATATGGGATACAGAAAAAATCTCGAACAGGTTATTCGATTGGAATTGGTTACCCTCCTGATTGGGGCGAGCATACTCTTAATATTTATAAGGGAGATATGACAGTACTTGAGCCAAATGTTTGTTTTCACATGATAGCAGTGATGCAGTTCGATGATTGGGGTGTTGAAGCATCTGAGGCTATAAGAGTAACGGAGAATGGATCAGAATTATTCTGTAATTTTCCAAAAGAGCTCCATATTAAGAGTTAATTAGCTATTGAAATATATTTATACAAATGTTTTATATTCATCTTTATGTCAAAAAACCCAGAATTCGTAAAATTCGATAAAGTAGATAAAAGTTATGATGGCAAAGTTCTTGTCGTTAAAGATCTTCAATTAGATATTGCAGAAGGTGAATTTATAACAATGCTTGGTCCATCTGGTTCAGGTAAAACAACATGCTTGATGATGTTAGCTGGCTTTGAAACACCAACTCATGGTGAGATATTATTAGATGGAAATATAATCTCGAATATCCCTCCTCATAAAAGAGGTATCGGAATGGTTTTCCAAAACTACGCATTATTTCCACATATGACAGTTTATGAAAACTTGGCTTTCCCACTAAGAGTAAGAAAAGTTGAAAAAGATGAAATAGATAAAAAAGTTGACAAAGCTTTGTCAATGGTTTCACTGAGTGGTTTTGAAACTAGAATGCCGGCCCAACTTTCTGGAGGTCAACAACAAAGAGTAGCAGTTGCAAGAGCTTTGGTATTTGATCCAGCGGTTGTTTTAATGGATGAGCCTCTGGGCGCACTGGATAAAAATTTAAGAGAAAGCATGCAATATGAAATTAAGCATATCCATGAAAGCATAGGAGTAACGGTAGTTTATGTTACTCACGATCAAAGTGAAGCATTAACAATGTCTAATAGAATAGCAGTTTTTAATGATGGAAAAGTTCAGCAGTTATCAAGCCCAGCTGAACTTTATGAAAAGCCTGTAAATTCATTCGTTGCAGAATTTATAGGTGAAAATAACACATTTAATGGTGAAGTTTCAGATATTTCAGGTGATAAATGTAAAGTAAAATTATCAAATGCTGAAATATTATCTAATGCTATTTCTGTAAAATCTAAAGGAGAAAAAACAACTGTATCTCTAAGGCCAGAAAGAGCTTTAATTGAACCAAGTGAAAAAATGGACAATATATTCAGTGGCAAGATAGAAGAAGTAATTTATCATGGAGATCATACTCGAGTACGAGTAAATTTATTAAGTAATCCAGAATTTATTTTAAAAGTGCCAAACAGCACATCCAATTTAGAGCTTAAGTTGGGCCAAGAAATAAAAATTGGCTGGAATAGTTATGACGCAAGAGCTTTAGACCCAAAATAAACACCCATTTATTAAACTATAACAAAAATTAGATCATTATAAGCTGTTGACTCTTAATAACCATTTTGGTGTAATTTATTTATATAAATTAATTTATATTAAACGTTTAAACGGAGGAATAATGAGAAAATTAAGTAAATTATTACTAACTCTTTCTTTTGTTGTGTCTTTAACTTCTTCAGCCTTTGCTGTCACAGTAGCATCATGGGGTGGAGCTTATACAGACTCTCAAAAACAAGGGTATGGTGATCCAACAGCTGCAGCTCTAGGAATTGAAATAAACTGGGTTGACTATTCTGGAGGATTGTCAGAAATCAAAGCACAAAAAGAAGCGGGTGCTATAACTTGGGATATTATCGATGTATTTGCATTTGATACTATTAATGGTTGCGACGAAGGTATATTTGTTAAATTTGATTTTGATAAAGACTTCCCTGCAGCTCCAGACGGAACACCTGCAAGTAAAGACTTTTTCGCTCCAATGCCAAGTGAGTGTGCAGTAGGAAATATTCTTTATTCTTGGAATTATGCTTTTGATACAAGAGCTTTCGATGGTAAAGAGCCAAAAACAATTAAAGACTTTTTTGATACTAAAAAGTTTCCAGGTAAAAGAGCAATTTACAAAAGTGCTTTAACAAACCTAGAAATAGCTTTAGCTGCTGATGGTGTTAACATGGGTAAAGGTGGAGAGCTACTTTATAGAAAACTTGAAGAAGAAGGTGGTGTTGAAAGAGCGATGAATAAAATTAAAGAACTTTGTACAGATCCAAATGGTGGATGTGTATTCTGGTCTGCAGGTGCTCAACCACCAGAATTATTAGTTGCTGGTGAAGTTGTAATGGCAACTGGTTGGAACGGAAGATTCTTTAACGCTGAAGTAGGTGAAGGTGCTCCAATTAAACAAGTATGGCACGGTCAAGGTCTTGACTATGAATACTTTGCACTTGTAAAAGGTGGACCAGATGAAGCAAATGCTAAAAAAGCTTTAGCTATGATGACTAACACTGAAATGTTAGCAGGTAGCGCGAAGTATATTGCATATGCTCCATACAGACTATCATCTTTAGAAATAATCAAAGCTAATGAGCCTTGGTATAAAGATGGTAAAACTGAAATGATGCCACAAATGCCAACAGCTCCTGCAAACACTAAGAAATATTTCTTAGTTGATCCTTTCTACTGGGCAGATAATGGAACAGAGATCGGTGAAAAATGGGAAGCAATGAAAGCAGGCCTATAATTTCAGTTTTAAACACTGAATTAATATAATATATTTAGGGCGGTTATTAACTAACCGCCCTTTTTTTATGAGCTCAGAAACTAAACAGATACTAACTACTGATGGAATTCCGCTTGAAGTCAGTCTAAAAAAAGCAGAAAAGAAGAACAAAATAAAAGCATTTCTTCTTGTTGCTCCTTTACTATTGTTTCTATTCATCACTTACGTTTTTCCAATCGGAGAAATGTTTACAAGAAGTGTAGATGATAAAATGATTACAAATATGCTTCCTAAAACTTTCAAAGCTATGGAAAAATGGGATGGAAAAGAATTACCTCCAGAGGATGTTTTTACTGGTTTTTATTTAGACTATAAAGTTTTAATTGAAAACCAAACACAAGGAAAACTTGGTCAAAGATTAAATAAAGAAAAAAATGGTTTTAACTCAATTACCAAAAAATTAATGAGACAAATAAAAAGAAATAAAATTGATGAAAGCCAAAGTATTAAAGAACAAATTATGAAAGTGCACAAAAGATGGAGAGATGTAGAATACTGGCAAGCGATTAAACGAACAGCACCTCCATATACAATGGCAAAATATTTAAAAGGCATGGATATGTACTTTGCTGCAGACGGAAGTATTGCACAGGTAGATGAGGACAGACGAATACACAGAATACTTTGGCTAAGAACCTTAGAAATAGCTCTGTTTGTAACTGTTTTTTGTTTTTTAATGGGTTATCCAATAGCTCACTTACTTGCAACATTGCCTATGAAATACAGTAATCTTTTAATGATATGTGTTCTATTACCTTTCTGGACATCACTGTTAGTAAGAACTGCTAGCTGGATGATTTTGTTACAACAACAAGGAGTGGTAAATGATTTCTTTGTAATGATAGGTCTTGTTGGAGATGATAATAGACCAGAGATGATGTATAATAAGGTTGGTACTTATGTTGCAATGACACAAATACTATTACCTTTCATGGTTCTTCCACTCTACAGTGTAATGAAAACAATATCTCCTAGCCTTATGAGAGCAGGTAAATCCTTAGGTGGAACACCATTTGTTGCATTTTGGAAAGTTTATTTTCCATTAACTATACCAGGTATTGGTGCAGGATGTTTATTAGTATTTATTTTAGCAATTGGATACTACATCACTCCAGCTTTAGTTGGTGGAGCATCAGGTACCTTGATAAGTAACCAAATTGCATATCACATGAAAACTACATTAGATTGGAGTTTTGCATCAGCAATGGGTTTAATGTTGCTATCTGGAGTTTTGGTAATTTATTGGATTTATAACAAATTAGTTGGAGTTGATAATATTAAGTTAGGTTAATTATGGCATTACCAAGTTATACAGAGACTAGATATAGAGTTTGGCATTATATATACATTGCTATTTGCACTTTTGTATTTTTCTTTTTAATTGCTCCGTTATTTGTGATTTTTCCATTATCATTTAACGCAGAAGAGTTTTTAGTATTTTCAGATGGAATGAAAAGACTGGATCCTGACGCTTTCTCCTTTAGATGGTATCATGAAATGATTTATGGAACTAAAAATCCATGGGGATTAGCTGCAAAAAATAGTTTTATAATAGCAATTTTTGCAACAATTGGTTCAATTATCTTGGGAACTCTAGCCGCTTTGGGACTTAGCAGTAGACATATGCCCTATAAAGGTTTGATTATGGCAATTTTAATTTCACCTATGATTGTCCCATTAATTATATCAGGTGTTGCAATTTTCTTTTTTATGGCAAAAGCTGGTTTAGCAGCCACCCATACTGGTATTGTATTAGCTCATATAATACTTGGTACACCATTTGTAGTTATAACAGTAACAGCTACGCTTTCTGGTTTTGACCATAGTGTTACAAGAGCTGCTTCGAGTTTAGGTAGTAATCCAGTAAACACTTTTATGAAAATAACACTTCCTCTAATATTACCAGGAGTAATTTCTGGAGGTTTATTTGCCTTCGTAACTTCTTTTGATGAAGTTGTAGTAGTACTGTTCTTAGCAGGTTTAGAAAATACAACGATTCCTATACAGATGTGGACTGGATTAAGGGAGCAATTAAGTCCAACAATTCTTGCTGTAGCTACATGTTTAATTATTTTATCTACGTTAATCTTAATTAGTGCTGAATTATTAAGAAGAAGATCTGAAAGATTACGAGGAATAAATAGATAATTTACCCTAATAATTTATTCATGTATAGAAGTTCTTATGGAAATAAAAAAAGTTGTTGTTATTGGTTCTGGTACAATGGGAAGTGGCATAGCTGCTCATTTATGTAATGCAGGTATACCAGTTACTCTTTTAGATTTGACAACTGAAATCAGCGAAAAAGCTAGAGAAAGAATTCATAAATCTAGACCTCCTTTGTTAATAGATAAAAGTAAAATTAATAATATTAATGTTGGAAATATTGAAGAAAATTTTGATGTTGTAAAGGATGCAGATTGGGTTGTAGAGGCAGTAGTTGAAAGAATTGATATTAAACACAATATTTATGAAAAAATATTTAGAAATAGAAAAAAAGGTGCAATTGTTTCATCAAATACATCATCAATTCCAATTAAAGTTTTATCAGAAAAACTAACAGACGAAGAAAAAAAAGATTTTTGTATAACTCACTTTTTTAATCCAGTCAGATACATGGGATTGTTAGAAATTGTTAAAAACGAAAATAACGATTTAAATAAAATAAATTCTTTAAAGAAATTTTGTGAAGTAGAGCTTGGTAAGGGAGCTATAGTTTGCAACGATACCCCAGGTTTTCTAGGTAATAGAATTGGTGTTTATGCAATGCAAGTTGCTATGACAGAAGCATTCAAAATGAAACTTTCAATAGAAGAAGCTGATGCAGTTTTTGGTAGACCGATGGGAATACCAAAAACAGGAGTATTTGGATTATACGATTTAATTGGGATTGATTTGATGGCTGATGTATTAAAAAGCTTTATTAAGGAGCTTTCAGAAAAAGACGAATTTCAAATTGTTGCAAAAGAAATTCCTTTGGTCAAAAAATTAATTGAGACAGGCTATACAGGTCGTAAAGGAAAAGGTGGCTTTTATAGAATGAACAAAAATAGAGATCAAAAAATTTTAGAAGCAATTAATTTAGAAACAGGAGATTATGCAGCAACAAAAAAAATAGATTTGGGAATAGAGACTGTTGATATTAACAATTTAATTAATCGAAAAGATAAGTTTGGTGAATACGCTTGGATTGTGATTTCAAAAATAATTAAATATGCATCTTCACTTGTTCCAGGAATTACAGATAAGTTTAATGATATTGATGAAGCTATGAGATTAGGTTTTAACTGGGCGATGGGCCCTTTTGAAATGTTAAGATCTATAGGGGTTAAGAATTTCTTTGAAAGAGTTGATAACTTTGAAAATAATAAATTTTTAGAAAATTTATCAAAAACAAAAGATGAAAATTTTTATGGTGAAAGACAACTTTATACAGATATTCAAACTTTAGGAAAAATAAGACCATCAGCAATTAAAACAGATAAAAATAATTCTGCTGAAATTCATAGATTTAATGATTTTAATATTGTTGAATTTACAACAAAAGCTTGTGCATTAGATTATGACTCAATGGATGCACTGAAAAATGCAACTGATAAACCTTTAATAGTAATAAATGAAAGCATGCAATTTTCAGCGGGTGTTAATTTAACCTACACTATGAATTTTGCAGACAAAGGTGATTTTAAATCAATTGAAAAATTTATTAAATATTTTCAAGATACTTGTAAAACTCTAAAATACTCTAAGTATCCAGTTGTATCAGCTCCATCTGGACTTACTCTTGGAGGAGGATTTGAAGTTTTAGTTCAAAGCAATTTTGTTGCCTCACACACAAATTTAGTTATTGGATTAGTTGAAACTGTTGTTGGATTAGTTCCAGCAGGTGGAGGATGTAAAGAAATGTTGTGGAGATGGTCACAAACAGAAGAAGCAAAATCAGATCCAGATTATGCACCACTAAAAGTTTTTGATATTATTGGTTATGCTAAAACAGCAACATCTCCAATTGAGGCTGAGCCATTAAAGTATTTAAGACCAGAGGATAGAAAAATAATGAACAGAAACAGTCTTTTTGAGGAAGCAAAAAATTTAATTGGTCAAAATAATAATTTTGTTCCTCCAGAAGAGTGTAAATTTAAGCTTTCTGGAAAATCGTTGAAAGATAAAATGATTAAGGTTTTAGAGAAATTATATAACGAAAAGATAATTTTAGATCATGGTATGCATGTTGGAACTGAGCTTGCAAACGTTTTAAGTGGTGGAGATACCACTATTGAAAAAGTATTGTCTGAGGATGATCTGTATAAATTAGAACTAGACTCTTTTATGAGATTGATAGAAACAAAACAAACTCAAGAAAGAATTAAACACACATTATCGACAGGTAAACCTTTGGTTAATTAGAATTAAACATTCTAAAGGATTTAATATAATCAGGTCTTAAAACATAAACTGTTTTATTACCTGTTTTAATTTTTTTTAAGATATCTAATCCATTAATTACTTTGCCGACAGGAGTATACTCGCCTTGATAAATTGGAATTTCTTTCAATGTAATAAAGAATTCACTATCCTCTGTATCAAATTCTGTTGCTCTAGCAAAACCTACACTTCCCTCTGTAAATTTAAAATCATTGCTCAGTTCAGATTTTAATAATCCTAATCCAGACTTTCCGCTACCAATTTTGGAGTAATCTAAATTATTTATATTTCCATACTCAATATCTCCAGCTTGTATAAAAGTATTTTCTGAAACTTTATAAAAAGCAGAACCATCATACATTTTTTGATCAATTAAAATTTTAAATCTTTCTACTGCTTTTGGAGAAATATCTGGGTAAAGTTCAATTATTACATTTCCACACTCAACATTCATTACTGCAATATTATTTGGATCATTAAAATAAAGTTTACTTAAATTATTTTTTTCAACAAATAGACATTTACTTTTCAATAAAAAAAAAAATGTAAAAGTAAAAATTGAAAGACTAATTAAAAAAATTAATAAAATTTTTTCTGATTTTGAAGCTTTAATAGTTTTGATCATATAATATTTTTATCTATTTTAGCTAAGTTTAGTTTTATAAAATTAACTTTATTATTCAGGATTTTGTCACTATTAATTTTATCTTCAATTATTTCTTTATCAGTCATTAAAAATGAAAAAATTTCTGCCATATCTTCAGATGGGATAGATTTAGAATATTCTGTCAAAAAACCATCAGTTTTTTCATATAGATCCAAATTTAATCTATCAGAACAAGTTGAACATTCAGCATAATTAAATGACTTTAGATTAAAAGAAGAAAATTTATCCTCATCAAAATATTCAAGGTAAGTATTTTGTATCATATGAAAAATTTCGTGGTGTATCATTCTTTCAAAATACTTTTTATTAAAATTAATATCTAAAATTAAAGTTCTGTTTTTATTATCAGGTACTCCCCCAGTATTAATTTCAGAGATGAATAAATTTTCACAAAATACAATATATTTTAATTTTATCTTATTAAGAAAATCAGAATTATATTGATTAAGATTTTTTTCAATTAAAGGAAATTTTGTATTCAAATTGTTTATATTAACTTTGTCACAAGTAATGTTCTTGCTTGCACCAATTTTAAAATTACCTTTAGCACTTAAATAACGAATATTGTTATCGTTTTTTAATTTATAAATTTCTAAATTTGGAATTTTTATCAGATTATAAATTTCATCAGCATTTACATGCAAAATATGAAAAATAAGAATAAATAATAATAAAATTTTCATTAAATTATTATAGACGAATTAGATCAGATAATATTATCTTAGATTATTAAAAAATGAAAAAAGAAAGAAACAATAATCCAATTCAACCAGTTAGTGGAACTAAAGTACCAAGATTTGCTGGCCCAAGTACTTTTGCAAGACTTCCTGAACTAAGAGATGTAGAAAGTTGTGACGTTGCAATTGTTGGAATTCCGTTTGATGCTGGCACAAGCTATCGACCTGGAGCAAGATTTGGTCCTCAAAGTATCAGACAAGCATCTAGACATTTGAGAACTAATTATCATCCTAATTATGACGTTGAGCCTTTTAAAATCCAACAAGTTGCTGATGCTGGTGATATCGCTTGCAATCCATTTAGTATTGATGAAGCAATTAAACAAATAGAAGTAGGCGCAACAGATTTATTAAATAAGGTTGGAGGAATTATAAGCTTAGGTGGAGACCATACTATTGCTGTACCACTGTTAAGAGCAATTAATAAAAAAAATAAAGGCCCTGTATCATTAGTTCATTTTGATGCCCACTTAGATACTTGGGACACATATTTTGGTGCACCTTATACTCATGGAACTCCCTTTAGAAGGGCTAGAGAAGAAGGATTATTTTTAGATGATGCTTCTATGCATGTTGGAATTCGAGGCCCACTTTACAGTAGAGATGATATTAGAAATGATGAAAGTTTTGGATTTAAAATAATACATTGCGACGAGTTTCAAACAGAAGGAACCGATAAAATAGCAGAAAGAATTAGAAAAAGAGTAGGAGACAATCCTTTATATTTATCAATAGACATTGATGTTTTAGATCCTGCATTTGCTCCAGGCACTGGTACACCAGAAATTGCAGGGATGACCACAAGAGAAATGGTAAATGTTTTAAGAGGTTTATCTGGATTAAATTTAGTTTCAGCTGATGTTGTTGAGGTTTCTCCAGCATACGATCATGCAGAAGTAACTTCTTTAGCAGCAGCAACTATTGTTTATGAATTAACTAATTTATTTGCAAAAAAATAAAGAAAGGATAACCTCAAAACATGTTAGACAAAAAAAAATTTTACATTAATGGAGCGTGGGTTAAGCCAAATAGTTCTGAGGAAATTAAAGTAATTGATCCTGCGACAGAAGAAAATTGTGCAGTAATTACTTTAGGGAACAAAGCTGATGTTGATATTGCTGTTAATGCAGCTAAAGACGCCTATGAGTCTTGGTCCTTCTCCTCTAAAGAAGAAAGAATTTTATTTCTAGAAAAACTTTATGGAAATTATAAGAAAAGATGGGCAGATATTGCAGAAGCTATAACTCTTGAGATGGGTGCTCCAAAAGACTTTGCAACAAAATTACAAGCTGGCACGGGAGCAAGTCATATTAAATCGTTCATTAGATATTTAAAAAATTTTGAATTTGAAAAACCTTTAGGAGATCATGCTCCCAACCAAAGATTAATATATGAACCAAAAGGTGTTTGTGCATTAATAACACCATGGAATTGGCCGATGAACCAAGTTTGTTTAAAAGTAATGCCAGCAATAGCTGCAGGCTGCACTATGGTTTTAAAGCCATCAGAATTAGCACCACTCTCATCAATGATACTGGCTGAAATTATTGATGAAGTAAAATTTCCAAAAGGTGTGTTCAATTTAGTTAATGGTGATGGAGCAACAACTGGTGATGCTCTTACAAGTCATCCAGATATTAATATGATTTCTTTTACAGGATCAACAAGAGCGGGAGCTTTGATTTCACAAAATGCTGCTAAAGATTTTAAAAGAGTAAGCTTAGAATTAGGTGGCAAGGGTGCAAATATAATTTTTAAAGATGCTGATCCAGAAGCTATTGAAAGAGGTGCTTTAAGATGTTTTAGAAATTCTGGACAATCTTGTAATGCACCGACAAGAATGTTAGTTGAAAAATCAATGTATGAAGAAGCTATTGAGAGATTAAAAAAATATACTGAAAGATTTGAGGTGGGAGATCCTAAAAAAGAAGGAGAACATATAGGTCCAGTTATTTCAGAAACTCAATACAACAAAATACAAACTTTAATCCAAAAAGGAATAGATGAAGGTGCAAAATTAGTAGCTGGAGGAACAGGTAAACCTGATGGATTAGACAAAGGTTACTTTGTTAAACCAACTGTTTTTGCAGATGTAAATAATGATATGGAAGTTGCAAGAACAGAAATTTTTGGACCTGTTTTATCTGTTATTCCATTTGAAACAGAAGAAGATGCAATTAAAATTGCAAATGATACTTCATATGGACTAACGAACTATATCCAAACCCAAGACTCTCAAAAAGTACAAAGAGTTGCAAGAAAATTAAGATCTGGAATGGTTGATGTTAATGGAGCTGGTATTGCAGTTGATGCACCTTTCGGTGGTTTTAAACATTCTGGAATAGGTCGAGAAGCAGGTGAACACGGTTTAGAAGAGTTTTTAGAAGTAAAAGCTGTAGGTGGTTGGAGTTAATTTACTGATTTTTCTTTTACACCTTCTAAAAACTTAAGGCACTTTTTCATTTCATTTAATTCTATGAACTCGTCAATTTTGTGAGCCTGTTCTATTGATCCAGGTCCACAAACAACAGTACTGATTCCAAGTTCTTGAAATAAACCAGCCTCTGTTCCAAAAGAAACTACTTCTCTAGAATTATCACCAGTTATATTTGATACAAATTCACATGCTTCGGACTCATCTAATCTGTTAAAACCAACAACTTCACCTATCACTTCTTTTTTAATATAAGAATCTGGAAATACTTTTTTCATTGCTGGTAGAAGTACTTCATTTGTATATTTATCAATTTCTTTCGTAACAAATTCTCCATCTTCTTTAACAACTGGTCTTGTTTCCCATTCAACACTACATTTATCAGCAATGACATTATGAGCAATACCACCTTTAATTCCACCAATTGATAGAGTTGAATGTGGAGGATCAAAAATACTATCTTTTTGAACTCTTTTTTTTAATTCTTCTCTAATTTCTAAAAGTTTTCCAACATATCTAGTAGCATATTCAGCTGCATTTACTCCTAAATGTGGTTTAGAACTATGTCCCGCAAGTCCTCCAAAGTGAACTGTATATTCATTCATACCTTTGTGGGCATCAATAATTTTCATTTTAGTTGGTTCACCAATTATACAAATTCCATTTTTGATTTCTCTTTTTTTCAATTCCTCTATTAATAAAGGAGCTCCGATACATGCAGTCTCCTCATCAAATGTGTAACAAAAATGCAAGTCTCTATCTAAATTACTTTCTTTGAAGATAGGTGCATAAGCAAGTGTACATGCTATAAAACCTTTCATATCACATGAGCCTCTTCCATATAATTTATCATTTTTAATGGTTGCAACAAATGGATCACTGCTCCAACCTTTAGATACAGGAACCACATCAGTGTGACCAGATAATATAATTGGTTTTTTTGTGCTTTGATTTTTTGCTTTTAAAGTTCCAAAAAGATTTACTCTTTTTTTATCATCATCATAAACTTTGAAAGTATCTATTCCGATGTTATTTAAAATTTGTTCACAATAGTCAATTAAATTACTGTTATCTTGCCCTGAGATAGTTTTAAATGCGATTAAGTCAGTTAAAATCTTGATTGATTTTTCATATAAATTGTTATCTATACTCATAAACTTAAAACACTATATTATATTATGATTAAAGAGCAAATTACCTATAATGATTTTGATAAAGTAGATATTAGAATTGGTACTGTAATTTCTGTAAAAAAAAATGAAAAGGCAAGAAAGCCATCTTTAGTGGTTGAAGTTGATTTTGGAAGTGAAATTGGTATTAAACAATCTTCAGCTCAAATTACTCATTATTATAATGAGGAGAATTTAAAAGGAAAACAAGTTATTGCCGTCTGTAATTTTCCTGAAAAAAATATTGCTGGAATAGTTTCTCAAGTGTTGGTTTTAGGAGCAATTGATGCCGATGGCAAAGTTACACTTGTCCATCCTTCTCAAAAAGCAGAAAACGGATTACCGATTGCTTAGTAATGCATCCTGAAATTCTTTCTATAACTTTATTTGGAATTGTTGCAGCATTTACTCCTGGACCAAATAATTTCGTTGCTTTTTATTCCGGTTTCAATTTTGGTATTCTTAGAACATTACCGCATATAATTGGTGTAACTTTAGGATTTCCATTTTTGTTATTATGTTTAGCTCTAGGCCTGATTAATATTTTTAAGCTTTATCCTTTAATACAAGAGGTATTAAAATATTTAGGAACTCTATTTTTAATTTATTTAGCATACAAAATTTCTTTTTCAGGACCTTCAGATCAGGAAAATAAAAATAAAAATTTAATTAAGTTTCATGAAACTTTTATTTTTCAGTTTTTAAATCCCAAAGGGGTTATTGCATCAATTATTCTTGTCTCAACTTATATTAATCCAGGTGAAACCTTTGTAAGTTATACGACTCAAATTATAATTATGGCCTTAATTGTTTCAGTGACTAGTATAACTCTGTGGACTTTTTTAGGTAAATTTTTCAGGAAATTTGCGACAAATCAGAAATTTATTAATTACTTTAATTATGCTATGTCACTGCTTCTTTTAACAAGCATAATAACTTTTTATTTATAATATGACCCCAGGAAACAAAAATTCTTATAATTCACTTAAAAAAATCACAGTTAATGACAAGGAGTATAATTATTACTCATTAAATGAAGCAGAAAAAAATGGACTCGAAGGAATAAATAAACTTCCAAAATCTCTTAAAGTTTTGCTAGAAAATTTATTAAGATACGAAGACGATTTAAGTGTAACGAAATCTCAAATAGAAGCGATTAAAAACTGGCTAAAGACAAAAAAATCTAAAACTGAAATTGCATATAGACCAGCAAGAGTTTTGCTTCAAGATTATACGGGAATACCTGCGGTAGCAGATTTAGCTGCAATGAGAGAAGCAGTCAAAGAGAAAAATAAAGATCCAAATACTATCAATCCGTTATCTGCAGTTGATCTTGTAATTGATCACTCTGTACAAGTCGACCAATCTGCAAAAGCAGATTCTTTTGAAAAAAATGTCGATATAGAATTTGAAAGAAATGGTGAGAGATATTCTTTTTTAAAATGGGGACAACAGGCATTTGATAATTTTAGAATAGTTCCACCAGGAACAGGAATTTGTCACCAAGTAAATCTAGAATATTTGTCAAAAGTTGTTTGGTCAGAAGAATTTAAAGGAGAAAAATATCTTTTTCCAGATACTTTAGTCGGAACAGACAGTCATACAACAATGGTAAATGGTTTATCTGTTTTAGGATGGGGAGTTGGAGGAATTGAAGCTGAAGCAGGAATGTTAGGTCAACCGATTTCTATGTTAATTCCAGAAGTTATTGGTTTTGAATTAAAAAATAAAATGCCAGAAGGAACTACTGCAACTGATTTAGTATTAACTGTTGTTAAAATGTTAAGAGATAAAGGAGTGGTCGGTAAATTTGTTGAGTTTTACGGAGAAGGTTTAAAAAATTTAACACTTGCGGATAGAGCAACAATTGCAAACATGGCGCCAGAATATGGGGCAACTTGTGGATTTTTTCCTATCGATGAAGAAACATTAAAATATTTAAAATTTTCAGGAAGAGATCAACAAACTGTTGATATCGTTGAAAATTATGCCAAAGAACAAGGTCTGTGGGCGAGTAACGAATTAGAATTTACAGACATTGTATCTTTAGATATGTCCACAGTTGTACCAACTATTTCAGGTCCTAAAAGACCTCAAGATAAAGTTCTTTTAACTGATGCACCTGGTTCGTTTAAAAAAGTATTACAGGAAGCTACAAATAAAAATGAAAAGACAGTTTCAAAAGTATCAAATACAGATTTTGAAATCAAAGATGGTTCAATATTAATTGCAGCAATAACTTCTTGTACAAATACTTCCAATCCAAATGTTCTAATTGGGGCTGGATTATTAGCAAAAAAAGCTATTGAAAAAGGATTGCAAGTTAAACCCTGGGTGAAAACTTCTTTAGCACCTGGATCTCAAGTAGTTACAGACTATTTGGCAAAAGCTGGATTAAACACTTATTTAGATCAGCTTGGCTTTAATTTAGTTGGGTATGGCTGTACAACTTGTATTGGAAATTCTGGACCGCTTCCAGAAAATATTGTTGAAGCAATCCAGAAAGAAAATATTTATGTAGTTTCAGTTTTATCAGGAAATAGAAATTTTGAGGGAAGAATTTCACCACATATAAAAGCTAACTATCTGGCTTCACCTCCACTTGTTGTTGCATATGCAATAGCTGGGCATATGGAAGTTGATTTATACAAAGATCCGTTAGGAAAAGATAAAGAAGGAAAAGATGTATTTCTAAAAGATATTTGGCCTTCAAATAAAGAGATAGAAGAGACTTTAAAAGCTTCACTTAATGCTGAGATGTTTGTTCAAAGATACTCAAATGTTTCTGAGGGCCCAACTCAGTGGCAAAAAATTAAAACTGATAAAAGTAGTATCTATAATTGGGATGAGGGATCAACATATGTAAAAAAACCTCCGTTTTTTGACTCGTTACCTGATAAGCCAGAAGGATTTAAAGAAATTAAGGATGCAAGACCACTATTAATCTTAGGTGATATGGTTACTACTGACCATATATCACCAGCTGGCAGTATTCATAAGGATAGTCCAACTGGAAAATATTTCATGGAACATCAAATTTTACCTAAAGATTATAACTCATATGGTTCAAGAAGAGGTAATCATGAAGTTATGATGCGAGGAACTTTTGCAAATATTAGAATTAGAAATGAAATGGCTCCTGGTACAGAAGGTGGTTTTACAAAGTTATATCCAGAAGAAAAAGTTCTTCCAGTCTATGATGCAGTTGTTGAATATAAAAAAAGAGGAACAGATTTAGTAGTAATTGGTGGAAAAGAATATGGAACTGGATCGTCTAGAGATTGGGCAGCTAAAGGGACAAAATTATTAGGTATAAAAGCTGTTATTGCTGAGAGTTTTGAAAGAATTCACCGATCTAATTTAATTGGAATGGGAATATTGCCATTGCAATTTATTGACGATGTAAATAGAAACAATTTAAAATTAATTGGTTCTGAATTAATTAGTATTCTAAATATAGAAAAGGGTGTTAATCCCTCAGATGAAGTGAAAGTCGAAATTAAATATGCTTCTGGCGAAATAAAGAAAATTAAAACTTTATGCAGAATTGATACAAAAAATGAATTAGAGTATTATAAAAATGGAGGTATTCTGCAATACGTTTTAAGGAATATGATTTAGTTATGGAAGAAGATTTATCTATTATTAATACCAATACTAGAAATGAAAAAATTAAGAATTTTTTTGTAAATAATAAAAACAAAATAATTTTAGGTATAATTATTTTAATAATTCTTATAGCAGGTGTTTTTAGTTACGATAAATATTTAATTAATAAAAAAAAAGATATCTCAGATAGTTATAATTCAATAATCATTGATTATTCAGAAAAAACAAAAGAAAAAACAGCTAGTAGTCTGATTGAAATTGTAAACAAGAAAGATCCAACTTATTCACCTTTATCTCTTTATTTCATCATCGATAATAATCTTGTAAGTGATCAGTCAAAAATCAATTCATTATTTGATGTATTGATAAATGATACTTCATTAGACAGTGAGATAAATAACTTAATTATATACAAAAAGGCACTCTACAATGCAGATAACGCTCAAGAGGGCGATCTTCTAAATATGTTAAATCCATTGATTAATTCAAAAAGTGTTTGGAAATCACATTCTTTATATTTAATTGCAGAATATTTTTATGCAAATAATGAAAAACAAAAAGCTAAAGAGTTTTTCAATCAGATAATAGCTTTAGAAAATTCAAATCCTGAGTTAAGGCTTCAAGCAGAGAAAAGATTGAACAGAGACTTGAGTGAATAAATTAATTTTTACTTTCATTGCATTATTTTTTCTTAATAACTGTTCATTTAATGAAAACTCTAGAATCTGGAAAGACAAAGAAAAAAAGTTAGATAGTGAAAAAAAAATAACAAAAATTGATATAAAAGAAAAAAAAGTTGTTTCAGAATTTAATGAAACTGCAGTGATAGATTTATCATCTTTAAAAACAAGTAAAAAAATAATTGATAATCAAAATAATTTTGGTTCTCAATATTATAAAGGCGATCTTAAAAAGATTGGTAATTTTAAATTTTCAAAATTAGGGGAAGTTAATCAGTTAGATTTTAAGCCAATTTTTTTTAAAGACGGTATTATATTTTTCGATAAAAAAGGTTCAATAATTAGATATAATAATAATAATAAAGTTGTCTGGAAAAAAAATTATTACTCAAAAGCTGAAAAAAAACTAAAACCAAGGCTTAATTTTCTATTAGATAAAGAAAATCTTTTGGTAGCTGACAGTATATCAAAATACTATTCTATAAATATTAACTCTGGAGAACTTAATTGGTCCAAAAATAATATCTACCCTTTTAATTCTGAAATTAAAAAGTATAAAGACAGAATATTCGTAGTTGATTTAAAAAATACACTTAGGTGTTATAAAATTGACGATGGCTCCGAATGCTGGAAATTACAAACAGAAAACTCATTCACTATCTCTAATATAAAAAATTCTTTAATAATTTTAAATGAAAATGTTATTTTTAGTAATTCTATAGGTGATATCACTGCTGCTGAAATTGAAACAGGATTGATTATATGGCAATTACCCACACAAACTAGTTCCATAATAAATGAAACGTATAATTTCAAAGTTTCAAAACTTGTATCTGATGGAAATTCAATATTTTTTTCAAATAATAAAAATGAGTTTTATTCCATTGATTTAAAAACAGGTTCCACTAACTGGATAAAAGAAATTAATTCAAATATTATGCCTATTCTAGTAGGAAACCTAATATTCACAATTTCTGAAGAGGGTTATTTGTATTTGTTAGATAAAAACAAAGGTAATATAATAAGAGTTACCGATCTTTATAAGAATTACAAAGACAAAAAAAGAAAAAATATTAATCCTATTGGTTTTGTTATTGGGAATAAAAAATTATTTTTAACTAACTCTGATGGTAAAATAATCATAGCCGGGATTGAAGATGGAAAAATAATTAAAATTGAAAAAGTTTCTGGCGGATTGGTTTCTGAACCGTTTATATTTAACAATAATTTATATGTAGTAAGAAATGGTTCAATTGTACAATATAACTAAATATGCTCCTAAAATTTTTAGAAAAGATCGGCAGAAAAAAAGTTGTATTAGATAGAGGACCCTCACATCCTAATTTTAAAGAAGCTAAGCCTTGGATGAACCGTTACTATGTTTTGATGAGGCATCGACCCAAATGGTTTCCGTTCAATATATTAATTCATGAGATGCTAGCAGATGATCATGGAGAAGGAGTTCATAATCACACATTTCCATATATTACTATAATTTTAAGAGGGGGTTATTGGGAAACGTTAAGCACTGGCAAGTTTTGGCGTCCACCAGGGTATATTGGTTTCAGATCAGCAAATAACTTACATCGCGTGGATTTGGAACCAGGAACCAAACCATTAACTTTGTTTATCTCAGGTCCATTTGGGCTAAGGAAAGGACCAAGATCAGAGTATGGTATTGACTTTAAAACTAAAAAAAATTGATGTCAAAAAAATTTGAAAAAGAATTTATATCTTATTGTGAAAATCAAAATTTAGAAGTTAATCCTAATCAAATCAAAGTAATAAAAAAATTAGAAGATTACTATAATAGTAATTACAAATCTTTTTTTTCAAAGTTATTTTCCAAAAAAAAATCTAAAAAAGGATTTTATTTATATGGTGGTGTAGGTGTTGGTAAGACAATGATTTTAAAATTTTTTTATGATTATCTTGACAAAAAAAAATTAAAACAGCATTTTAATGAATTTATGTTAGGTTTTCATGATTTTGTCCATAAACAAAAAGAGAAAAATGAAGAAAATGTAATCAATCAATTTGTTAAAAATTTAAAATCAAAAGTTTCATTAATTTATTTCGATGAATTCCAAGTAACAAATATTGTCGATGCTATGATTTTAGGAAAATTATTTGAACAAATTTTTATAGAGGACATTAAAATTATTCTTACCTCAAACACTAAAATTTCAGAACTTTATAAAGAGGGTCTACAGCGTGAACAATTTATACCTTTTATAAAAATAATGGAAGATCAATCAATCGAGTATGAATTAAAAATTGAGGACGATTACAGAAAATCTAATAATAATCAGAAACAAAGATATTTTTTTCCACTTAATCAAGAAACTAATTTTAAGATAAATAAATTTTTTAGAACTATAACAAAAGATAAAAAACATTCTTATATAACAATTAATGTGAAGGGAAGAGAATTTAAAATAGAAAACTTTTATGAAGGAATTGTTAGATTTGACTTTGATCAACTTTGCGATCAAAATTTAGGAGCAGAAGATTATTTAGAAATTATTAAAAATTGTAAATTTATGGTAATAGACCAAATACCTCAATTTAATGATTTGAATTCAAATCAACAACAACGCTTTATCACTTTGTTAGATGTGATTTATGATAATAATATTTCATTGGCAGTTACAGCTAATCAAAATTTAGATCAATTTACCTCTTCAAAATTGTTAAAGAAACCATTTGACCGTACTATCAGTCGTTTACATGAGCTTACATCGAAAGAGTATAATTAATGATACAAAAATTCTATAATTTTCAAATTAATACTAACGGTCAAAAGTTATATGAGTTTACCAATGATACAATTCATTGGATTAGTCAAAATAAATTTAAAAATGGTATTCTTAATTTAAGCATTCAGCACACTAGCGCTTCATTAATTATACAAGAAAATGCAGATCCAGATGTACAATCAGATTTAATAAATTATTTTGATAAATTAGCCCCTATGGATAACAAGCTTTACGTTCATACGACTGAGGGAAAAGATGATATGCCTGCTCATATTAAATCAGCGTTAACTAATAATCAAATCTCTCTCAGTGTTAAGGACAGAGAATTATTACTTGGTACATGGCAGGGTTTATTTCTGTTTGAACATCGTTTAGAGCACCAGAATAGAACAATTATTCACCATTTTATGGGTGAATAGATGGTTTATTTTTTAAGTGATTGAAAAGCTTCTAAAGCTGCAGCTCTTGCTTTTTCATGAATCACAATAGGTTTGGGATAATCTTTACCTATTATAGTTTTTATTGCCTCCTGGTATTTGAGCTCCATTTCCCATGGTTTATGAATAAATTTTTTAGGAACGTTGTTTAGCTCAGGAACCCATTTTTTAACATATAGGCCTTCCTTATCAAATTTTTCTCCCTGTAAAATTGGATTAAATATTCTAAAGTAAGGTGCAGCATCAGCTCCACAACCAGCAACCCATTGCCATTGAGCCACATTATTTGCTTTGTTGAAATCTAATAAACAATTTCTGAAATGTTTCTCACCCTCCGTCCAATTAATTCTTAAATGTTTTACAAGAAAGGAACCTACAACCATTCGAATTCTGTTATGCATCCATCCTGTTTCATATAATTCTCTCATTCCAGCATCCACGATAGGATAGCCTGTCATTCCTGATTTCCATGCTTTTAAAAATTTCTCATTTTTTACCCATGGAAATTTATCAAATTCTTTTCTATAGTTACCTTTTAAAAATTCTGGAAAATAATTAATTAGACTATGTGAAAATTCACGCCAGCCTAATTCATTTATATACTTCCTATAGCCAACTCCTTTAGATTTTATTTCATTGCATTTTTTCCAAATTGTACTTACGTGAATTTGACCGTGTTTTATGTACGGAGATAATTTTGATGTGCCTTCGATTGATGGGTAATCCCTAGCTGTTCCATAGTCTTTAATTTTTTTTTCAATTAAATTATTAAGAACTTTTTTAGCTTCATTTTCAGAAACTTTCCAATATTTTTCAAATTTTTTATACCAATTTTTTTTTGGTAAAATATTTTTAGGTTCTATACTATTTTTAAAAAAAGAAACTAATTTAATTTTTTTTTTAATAACATAATTTTTATTTGGAGGTAGATTAAGATATTTCTCTTCAGCATTTCTCCAGAATGGGCTAAATACTTTAAAAGGTGTACCGTCATTTTTAGTTACTTCTTGAAACTCATTAAGAATATTTCCTTTAAAATATTTGAACTCAACTTCATTTTTTAAAAAAGTGTCTCTTATTTTTTTACCTTTAGCAATTACATCTGGTTCATATATCTTATTCCAATAGACAGAAATATTATCTTTTTTTTTAATTTTTGATAATACATCTAGCTCATCTCCCTCTAATATTTGAAGATTGATTTTGTATTTAATTAATTCTGATTTAAATTCCTCTAAAGATTTATATAGCCACCATTTTTGTGCTTCTCGTTTTTTATCAAAATCAGTTTTATTATAAATGAATAATGCAATAACGTTATCGTGATTTTGACTCGCAAAAGATAGTGCAGGATTATGTTCAATTCTAAAATCTTCCCTGATCCAAAATATTGCATTTTTTTTCATGTGAGTTTATTTTCTGCCTTTAGATAGCAGTTGTTTGTAAAGTTTTACATCTGCATTACCTTCGCATCCTATTAATAAAACATTTGAATTTTCGTCAAGTTCCATCAGTTTTTTAGTCTTTGTATTATTACAAGCGCTTATCAGGCTTATAATTCCAGGTGCAGAGCACTCTCCACCAATTATTGAATATTTACAAAGCTTTTTGTCTTTTAACATCGCTACTGTTCTAGCAATATTTCGATCACTCACAGACACACAGCAATTGCTTGCTCTTTTTAATATTTGCCAAGGAATATATGACATTTCATTACATGACATGCCACCCATGATGCTCTCCTTTTTAATTTTAATTTTTTTTAATTTATTGTGTTTTATGCTTTGAAGAACACAATCAGCTCTATCAGGCTCAACAATTATTATCTTTGGAATTCTTTTAAAATATTTTGCAACACCAGCAACTACACCAGCAGCCATACCACCAACACCAGCTTGTAAAAAAATATGTGTTATATATTGATTTGTTTGTTTAGAAATTTCTCTTATCATTATGGAATATCCTGCCATAGTAAGTTGAGGGACTAATTTGTAATCTTTTGTTGAAACGTCTTGCACAATTTTCCAATTATTTTTTTTTGATAACTTTTTACATTCGTTGAGTGAATTTTCATAATCTCCTTTAACTCTTATTACTTCAGCACCAAATTTTTTAATTTCTTTAACTCTTGTATCGCTAACGTATTGACTAACAAAGATTTTACATTTTAACCCCAGCCTTTTAGCACCCCACGCAACAGATCTTCCGTGGTTACCAGCAGTTGCTGAGGAAATGATTATATTTTTTTTTCCTTTAGATATTTTTTCAACAGCATAAGCACCACCTAAAGCTTTAAATGATTTTAAATGAAATCTTTTAGATTCATCTTTATAAAAAACGTTTTTTAATTTAAAATTTTTTTGTAATTTATCAAGTTTTAATAGTGGGGTTGCTTTATAATTTTTCCAACTGGAAATTGATTTAAAAGCGTTTGATAATTGTAATGAAGTGACAAATCTTAAAACATAATTTCTTTTAAAACTAAAATTATTATTTTTTAAACATTTTGTAAGTGTCCAGTTCTTAATACTTTTTAAACTCTTCACTTTAACAGTCTAAAGTATTTTGTCTTTCCCATTGAGTTACAGGTTTGGACTTATCGAAGTTTTCTTTATTATCAAATTCATTAATTTCAGATTTTCTAAGTTTTATATAACTATTAATTGTTTCTTTTCCAAAAGCGATATTCATTTCCTTGTTATTTTTTAATAGTTCAAGTGATTCTTTAAGTTCATTTGGTAATTTTGGCAAGTCTGGGTACTTATTGTAATCTGTGTACATGTTACAATTTAAAGGTTTACCTGGATTGATTTTATGTTTTAATCCATCCAACCCTGCCGCTAAAACACTTGCTTGTAATAAATATGGATTTGCAGATCCATCCATCAACCTTAATTCAAACCTTCCAGGATCTGGAATTCTTATCATATGAGTTCTGTTATTTCCTGTATAAGATATACTACTTGGTGACCAAGATGCTCCAGACTTGGTTGGTGGTGCGTTAATTCTCCGATAGCTATTAATTGTTGGATTAAAAAAGGCGGATAATGAAGAAGCATTTTTAATTACCCCTCCTAAAAAATTATAAGCCATTTTACTTAATCCAAGTTTGTCTGATTTGTCTAAAAATTTATTTTTTTTCCCATCCCAAACTGAAATATGGGCATGACAGCCATTACCTGTCAGTTTTTCAAATGGTTTTGGCATAAAGGTTGCTCTTAAACCATGTTTTTCAGCTATAGTTTTTACCATATATTTAAAAAAAGTATGTCTATCTGCCGTTTTAAGACAATCATCATAGTCCCAATTCATCTCAAATTGACCATTAGCGTCCTCATGATCATTCTGATAAGGACCCCATCCCATCTCAATCATGCAATCACAAATCTCTTTGATTAAATCATATCGTCTCATTAACGCTGATTGGTCGTAACAAGGTTTAGATTGAGTATCTCTTGGATCTGCAATTGACTCTCCATTTGGTGAGATTAAAAAGTATTCACATTCAACACCTGATTTCATTGTTAAATTTTGTTTTTTTAATTTCTTTATTTGATTTTTTAACATTACTCTTGGGGAAGCTTCTACAGGTTTACCATCCATCCATAAATCAGATGCAAGCCATCCTACTTCTTTATTCCAAGGTAATTGAATTAGACTGTCTGGGTCTGGAATACCAAACATATCACTATCTGCAGGAGACATATCTAGCCATGCTGCAAAACCAGCAAATCCTGCTCCAGCAGTTTGCATTTCTTTAATAGCATGAACTGGAACTAGTTTTGATCTAAGCACACCAAAAAGATCAACAAAACTTATTAAAAAGTATTTTATTTTTTTTTGTTTTGCTATTTTAAATAAGTTTTTAGCCATTTCTAAGGCTACCACAATTATTTGAAAAATGAAAAGATAGTTTCTTTATAATAAATAAAATTAACTACAATTATCAGTATAATTGCTAGAATTACTCCGTACTTTGCTTTTGGAAAAGCTACACCTCTCATTTTACTTGGTCTTAGTTGTTTGTTTTGATCTTCACTCATATAAATTATTAAAAAAAGGGCGCTACAATTTTGTAGCGCCCAAATTTTGTTTTACCATTCAGTAATATTACTTTTATGGTCGTTAGCACCGTGTCTTTTTCTGGATAATGCGTTCAGCTCATCACTTTCAGATTTGCTTGTAATTACAGTCCATCCTATCCACACAGCAATTAACACAAGAACTAGTATAAATTCACTAGATCCAGCCCCAGGATAAACCGATCCGCCAACTTCTTCAGCTGGTTTATTAAGATGATCTATCCAGTTTGATACTGTTGCCATATTTTTCTCCTTTACCTGGTTGCTGATGAAACTGCCTTTTCATCTTCTTTAGCACTTTCCATCATTTCATAGTCAAGTCCAGCTATTTCAACTTCTCGCGGGATTCTTAATTTACCCATACCATTAAGAACTTTAGCGATGATATAGCCAGGTATTAATCCTAAAACAAAGAACATTATTATTGCTCCAATAAATTGTCCTAATGGATTAATTGTTGCATAAGTCGTTCCATCAAACATAGCTCCAACACTGTAACCAGATGAAGGATAACCGTTTAAGACGAAGCCACAAATTACAAGACCTACAAAACCAGCATAACCATGTACAGCTACTGCTCCAACAGCATCATCAATTTTGAACTTTCGTTCAACCCAGTAATGAAGTTTGTAAGCAATAACAACTCCGATCATACCAATAACTAATGCTTGAATTGGATGATATAAGTCGTTTCCTGCAGATGCACATATAATGCCAGCTAATCCACTTGAGTAGGTCCAGAAAGGATCACCTTTAGCAATAACATATCCAGCTAATAAACCTCCTGACAATGACATCAAAAAGTTCATTGTAATTCCACTTAAAGTAGTGGGCGTTAAATATATATTTGTTGCTGTCCAGAATGATATACCTTCCATGCCATACTCTGGGCCAAGATCATAAATTGGAACGTTACAAGCCGCATAAAATCCCCAAAACCCAGTGTAAATTAAAAACAATCCAATTGTTACCAGCCATGGATTTCTTGGACCAATGTTTCTTGGTTCACCACTTGATGAAAATTTTCCAATTCTTGGACCTAAAACCATAAGCACACCTAAGGCAAATCCGCCAGCAATAGCGTGAATTACACCTGATGCATATGCATCATGATAACCTAATATTTTTAGCATCCAACCATCAAAGTGCCATCCCCATGACGCATCTATTGACCAGAAAACAGATCCTATTGCAATTGCCAAAACTCCAAATGCAAAAGTTGTTATTCTCTCAATAACTGCGCCTGAAACTATAGAAGCTGCGGTCCATGAAAATAAAAGGAATGCTGCCCAGAACACACCCATTATATGGTCGTTAAGATTGATTGCCATAAGAGCATTTGTAGGATTAGCAAGATCATTTCCTCCAAATCCTCCACCTAGCACAAGCCCTGTACTTTCTGTCATTATTGACGGAGCTAATCCAGGTCCAGTTGGAAAAGCCCAATAAATCCACCAACCAAATAAAAACCAAGTTACTGTTACCAATGGTATCAGCATTGTGTTTTTCATAAGAGTATGTTGATGGTGTTTGTATCTTGAAGCTCCGACCTCATACATACAGAAACCAACGTGAATTAAAAACATTAGTACTACTGTTGTCCAATAGTAAAATTCTGTAAATATCGTGGTAAGAGCACCTAACTGATCAGTCATATTCTCTCTCCATATTTGTTTATTTTAAGCCTATTAAATTTTATTAGTCGTTACAAATATAAAGAGAGCAGAAAAATCTAGTTATGAACACCAGATTTACAAAAATAATCAACTATTGATTGTAATATTAAAACTTTAAGTAGGCTTTTTTTAAATCAACAAGGGGATGTTTTGGAGACATTTGAAACTTAACCAAAAGCTCTCTTGCAATCATGTCTCTATCTTGTTGGTTGTTAGGTAACTTTATTGAACTTGGAATAGTAACCCAACCATTTGCATTTCTGCAGAAAACTGCAGGTCTATCTTCTTCATAACCCATATGGACATCTTCCAGCCAATTAAGATCATCCCATCCCATTGCCTCAATGTATTTTTTTAGAAAAGGAGTGATTTTGCTATAATCAGGCAAAAGATTAACATCATATCTGTAACCAATAGACTGACCAATCATTTTTTCTCTAGCCGTCTCTTTTTTTTTACCTAATTGACCCTTTACTTCTTTTGCTTTTGATAACTTTTTATTTTTTTTCTTTGGCATATCTATTTCTATATTTTGTGATAATTATCAACACCAACAGTGTAGTTAGTTCCAGCCAGTGGAACTTTAGCTAATGCTGATGCTTCTGATGTTAAAGCAGCTAAATCTTCTGGCTCTAAAGAGTGGATATTAGTTTTACCACAAGCTCTAGCTAATAGCTGAGCCTCCAAAGTCATTGAGTGAAGATAATTGTAAACTCTTAATGCTGCATCATCAGGGTTTAATCTTGCTCTTAATTTAGGATCTTGAGTTGCAACACCAACTGGACAACGTCCTGTATGGCAGTGATAACATTCACCTGCTTTTACTCCCATCTCTTTTTCAAAGTCAGCTTCTGGGATATCTTTGTTACAGTTTAATGCAATCATTGAACCAGTACCAATAGCGATTGCATCAGCTCCAAGAGCTAAAGCTTTAGCCATGTCTGCACCGTCTCTTACTCCTCCAGCATAAATTAATGTTACTTTTCCAGTTTTACCAACATCGTCGATCGCTCTTCTCGCTTCTCGAATTGCAGCAATGCCAGGAATACCAGTATTTGCAGCAGCAATATGCGGGCCAGCTCCAGTAGAACCTTCCATTCCGTCTAAATAAATAGAGTCAGGATCACATTTTGCAGCCATACGCACATCATCATAAACTTTAGATGCACCTAATTTTAATTGAATTGGAACTTTATTTTTTGTTAATTGTCTTAACTCCTCTACTTTTAGAGCTAAATCATCTGGTCCTAACCAGTCAGGGTGTCTCGCTGGAGATCTTTGGTCAATACCAGATGGTAATGATCTCATCTCAGCAACTTGGTCAGTAACTTTTTGACCCATTAAGTGTCCACCCATTCCAACCTTTTGACCCTGTCCAATAAATACTTCAATGCCATCTGCTAACTGTGCGTGGTGTGGGTTAAAACCATATCTTGATTGAATACATTGGTAGTACCATTTTTCAGAATATCTTCTTTCATCAGGTATCATTCCACCTTCACCAGAACATGTAGCACTACCTGCCATAGTTGCTCCTCTTGCTAAAGCAGTTTTTGCTTCATAAGATAGCGCACCAAAACTCATTCCTGTAATATAAACTGGAATATCTAGCTCAATAGGGTTTTCACATCTTGGACCGATTACAGTCTTTGTTTCACATTTTTCTCTGTAACCTTCGATTACAAATCTAGTTAGCGTTCCAGGCAAGAACACTAAATCATCAAAAGTAGGAATTTTTTTCATTAATGCCATTCCACGCATTCTGTATCTTCCTAACTGAGCTTTTATGTGAATGTCGTCTATTACTTCTGGAGTGAAGATAGCATTATGTCCTAATAAACTTTTATTTCTTTTACCTTCTTCGTGCGCATAGACATCTGCTTTTCCACCAACACCTTTTCCATTCTTTTTAACTTTTTTACTTTTTTTCTTAGGCATTAAATTGCTCCCTTCTTCTCTGTAGGTTCCAAATTATCATAATTCCAAAGTTTTTTACCTGCTACAATTTTTTTCATTTTACTTACATCAAAATTTTCACCAATCTCAGCAACCTTTAATTTTCTTTTAAGCCAATCTTGATCACTTTGTGTTAATTCCGAATCTACTGCATCACTACCATATGAACCAATTTCTCCACCTACGAAAATTGTCCCATCATACATAGAGTCACCCAAGTTAATTCCAACGTCCCCAAGTATAATTATTCTTCCTCTTTGCATCATAAAACCTGTGAATGCACCTGCATCTCCACCAATAATGATAGTTCCACCTTTCATGTCAATTCCAGTTCTGGCACCAACACTACCTTTACAAATTAAATCTCCACCTCTAATTGCCGCACCAAAACATGATCCAGCATTTTTTTCGATTACCACTTTACCTGCCATTAAGTTTTCTGCACATGACCATCCAACTCTTCCATTAATTCTCACTATTGGACCATCACAAGAACCCATTCCAAAATATCCTAAACTTCCTTCAAAAATTAAATTTAGTTTATTCAAAATACCAACTCCAAGACTGTGTTTACCTTGTGGGTTTTTAATAACTATTGTTCCATACCCTTGGCTCATTAAATTATCAATTTCTTTATTTGCTTCTGGAGCCGTCATATCCTTAACATCAAGCTCGGTTCTTTTATTGAAATCTACGTCATACGTACCAAAGTAATAAAAATTTTCTGCTTCGTCAGGATTAAAGAACTTTTGTTGAGTTCTTCCTGTTAACACCTCAGTGTGCATACCCATTGATTGGGCTTTTGATTTTTTAGACACAGTTTTTAGATTTGCCATACTTTCACCTCCCCATCAAATGGATCATATGTATCAATTTCTTGTGGTAACACAGACCTAATTGCAATTTCCTCTGATCCCATTGCTACTAAATCATCAGACTCATACAAAACTAAAGGTTTTGCTGCCATTGTATCTTTAGCCATACCTAATGAGTCTTTAGTTGCAACAAAGTATGTGAAAACTCCATCAAGACCAGTTAATGACTCTTTCATTCCTTCCTCTAAAGTTGCTCCATGTCTCATTTTTTCTGCAATATAAACCGCAATTAATTCTGAGTCACACTCAGACATAAATCTCATTCCCTTGTTTTCTAAAACTCTTCTGTTATTCCAATAGTTAGTTAATTGTCCATTATGTACTACAGAAACATCACTAAATGGATAGCCCCAGAATGGGTGAGCAGACTTAATATCCACACCAGATTCAGTTGCCATTCTAGCATGACCGATTGCATGTGTTCCGACTACTTTATCTAAACTATATCTGTCACAGACCATTTTAGCATTTCCAAGATCTTTAATTACTTCTAAAGATTTTCCCATAGATAAAATTTCAACGCCTGGAATACTTTCAATTCTTTGTGAAAAATCTAACAAATCTTTTGTATCATAATCAATCTCATATCTTAGTGAGTAAGGAAGAGTTCTCTCTTCTTTAACCACTTTAGCTCCCATTTCAGCTAGAGTTTGATCTACAATTTTTTTTCTTTCATCATAGACAGATGCATCTTCCATAACTGATGAACTTCCTTCTCCTACGTTTTCTCCAACTTTAAAACGCATAATAAAGTTTTTTCCATCTGTATCTCCATATAAAGCGTAACCTGTAGAATCTTCTCCTCTATGTTTCAATGCTTGGAGCATTCCTTGTAGTTCACTTCCAACATTTGAAGATTTTCCTCTATGAATTAAACCTGCTATTCCACACATATATTTATACCCTTTCTATCTCTTTCTGTGACTGACCTACGGTAGACAATCAAGATAAGTATCCAGATCCCATTGTGTTGTTGCACCAAGAAATCTTTCCCACTCATCATTTTTATACCAATGGAAAACTTTATACATCTCATCTGGCATTGCAGATTTGATTACTTCATCCTCTGCCAGTCTATCCAAAGCTTCACCTAAACTTAATGGAAGTTTTTTAACATCTTTACCAGCTTTTTGAGCTTCATAAATATTTCTAGACTCTGGAGCCGCTGGTTTCATTTTCTTACTTATACCTTCGTCGCAAGCTTTTAATAACGCAGCACCTAGTAGATAAGGATTGTGCATAGAGTCTACCGATCTGTATTCAAATCTTCCTGGAGCAGAAACTCTTAAACCACAAGTTCTGTTTTGATATCCCCAGTCTGCGTAAACAGGAGCCCAAAAACCTTGATCCCATAATCTTCTGTAAGAATTTACAGTTGAAGATCCAAGAGCTGTTAATGCTGGTAAGTGCTTCATGATACCTGCAATCGATTGTAAACCAATTTTACCTGGTAATTGCATATCTTTTGTATCAGGCATAAAAGTATTAGTTCCACCCTCAACATAACTAAATACCTCCTCTACACCTGGAAGAGTTTTGTTTCCAAGTTTGTTTAATTTTATTTTTCCACCTTTCCATAAAGACATGTTTGTATGACAACCACTTGCAGAAACACCCATAAATGGTTTTGTCATAAAGCAAGCAATTAAATTATGTTCTCTTGCAACTTGAGCACAAATTTGTCTGTAGGTTGATAATCTATCTGCGTTCCTTAAAACGTTATCATAGGTCCAATTTAATTCTAATTGACCTGGCGCATCTTCATGGTCTCCTTGAATCATATCAAGACCCATTGCTTTAGCGTACTCAATAACCTTCATAAATACCGGTCTCAATGACTCAAACTGATCAATGTGATAACAGAATGGTTTAGAAAAACCTTTACCTGTAGGAGTTCCATCCTCATTTTTTGTTAACCACATCATTTCAGGCTCAGTACCAACTCTTAATTCTAGACCATGTTTTTTCTTAAATTCATCCATAAAAATTCTAAGATTTCCTCTGCAGTCTGAAGTTAAATGACCGCCTGGATTTTTTCTTTCTTCTCTGTTTCTAAAACAAGTTACAAATACTCTTCCAACTCTTTTATCCCAGGGTAATTGAACAAAAGTTTCAGGATCAGGTATTCCAACAAGCTCCATAGCTTCTGGACCGTAGCCAATGTAATTATTGTGACGATCTAAAAATAAGTTTGCAGTTGCTCCGTAAACTAATTGAAATCCTTTTTCTGCAGTTCTTTCCCAATGATCTGCAGGTATACCTTTACCAACAACTCTACCTGTTACAGAAATGAATTGATAATAAATATACGTGATGCCAAGTTCATTTATTTTTTCTCTGACTTTTTTAACTAATTTTGCTCTACCTGGCTGATTAACGTGTTTCTCTAGATCTGTCATTTTCACCCCTTAATGAATTTAATTTATTCAAACGTAGCTGAAAAATTTATTTGTGTCTAGGCTTAGAGTCTAGCTCCAAGGAAACGGACTGTTCGAAGTAGGGTGAAGCTCTCCCTTCTCGTAACGGTTGAATCTAAATGGTTTTAACAAATCACTTTCAGTACCAAGAATTTCTTTTGCAACAAGCTCACCAACACCGATCATCTTGTATCCATGGTTTGCATCTGCAATCATGTAAACGTTTTCAAAAAACCTATCAAAGATTGGAAAAGAGTCTGGCGTCATGCATCCAAGACCACCCGATGGTCCTTTTCTATACAAATCAGATTTACCCTCAAATCTTTTTTGACAATGCGCTAAAGCTGAACACCACATTTCACTAAATGCATCAGTTGTTTGATACTCAGGTGACTCAATTCCATAAGGATCAACATTAACTTGATCAAAATGTTTTTTGACTATGTAAGGTGAAGTGCCACCTTGAACACCTAATCCATCAATATCAGGTTTATAATAAATTCCCCAAATTTTATCTGTTAATAATTTTTTAGTTTTGTCTGAATATAACGGAGCAGTCGAGTCTACATGAACTACAGGCGGTTGTTTTCCATCATTTGTTTTCAAAAAATCTGGTTCAACACCAATAACACCTTCTTGTAACATCCAGTATGTCCACATATCAGTCTCATGCATTTTTCCATCTTTACCTTTTATGTTTGCTGTTTTAGGTAATTCCAACATGTTCCAAAAATCTCTTGCCCAAGGACCTGCACCGATAACAACCTGTTCACATTCAATCATGCCTTTGTCCGTTTCTACTCCTGTTACAGCTTGACTGTTACTTCCTTTTTTAAATCCTGTTACCTTTACACCTTTCATCACTTGAACACCATTTGATGTAGATTTACTCTCAAGTGCTTTAATTGAATCTTTGTTAAATGCGTATCCACCTTTTTTTTCATGAAGTACAGATGTGATACCTTGTGCCTGCCAATCATCAAAAATACCCTTCATATAATTTGAACAATCTTTTTCACCTTCTATGAAGACTGACTCGTATCCAATAGCTTTTTGTTGTTCATAAATAG
>CABYSP010000002.1 GCA_902521675.1 uncultured Pelagibacteraceae bacterium | reverse complement strand
TTAGTAATTTCGTTTTTATTTATAGGAAAAGAGTAAATGTGATTTGGTAATACTTGTTTTAAATTATTAAATAATTTTTTATTTTTTTTATACAGTTCAGAAACTTCAAAATCAGCATTAAAAACAGGATAACCAAATTTTTTTGCGACAAAACTTTTTCCAGATCCTATGACTCCTAAAATTCCAATTCTAATCATTTCTCAAAAGTTCAATTATTTCATTATCAACTTTTGGTTTAAAACCATGCCATAAATAAAAAGCTTCCATTGCCTGATATATAAACATTAGTTTGCCATTTTCACCAATATTTCCCAATCTTTTGCCCTCTTTTAAAAAACTTGTTTCTGATGGATTATAAATTACATCATAAAATAGTTTATTTTTTCCAACTTTAGAAAAATTTAATTTTATGCTTTCATTATTTAATCCCAAACTTGTAGCATTTATCACCATATCAAATTCAGGTAAGTCGCCCCATTTTGTAAGTATGATATTATTAAATTGGTTTTTTATGTCCTCTGCTTTTTTTTCAGTTCTATTTGTAATACTTATTTCAGAAACGTGCATTTTTTTTAAAGCAAAGATTATTGAAGGAACAACACCGCCAGCACCTATAATTAAAACTTTTTTATTTTTTAAAGGGAATCTTAAAGTTTCAATTGCTTTATAAAATCCCTCAATATCGGTGTTGTGTCCGATTAAATCTCCATTATTAAATAAAATTGTATTTACTGACTGAGTTTGTTCTGCTTCCAAGCTCAATTTATCTAAAAAAGGAATTACCATTTTTTTAAATGGAACAGTTACATTGCACCCAGCAATTTTTTGTTTTTTTATATCTTGAATAGTTGTTTCAATTTCATTTTCTTCTAATTTTATTTTATCATAGGTCGCATTAATATTATTTTGCTTTAACCAATAATTATGAAGTTTTGGGGAAAGTGAATGATTAATGGGATTTCCAATAACTAAATATTTTTTCATTATAATGATTCCATGTATTCCTTTATTTTTTTAACAGGCAGTCCCATAATTGTATCCTCATCACCTTCTATGGTTGCAAAAAGATTTCTTCCTTCTCCTTCTATTTGATAAACATTATACGCATAAAGCGTTTCGTCTGATATTTTAGATAAATAATTTTTTAATTCTTCATTAGAGAAATTTTTCATTGTTAATGAAGCTTTATCGGTATAATTCCAAATCATTGATCCATTTTTAGATAAACAAACTGAGCTAATTAAAAAATGTGATTTTCCATTAAGCTTTTTTAATATTGTCAACGCCTCTTCTCTTGTTTCTGGCTTTGATATTAATTCACCGTTTAGATCTATTACACTATCCGCCCCCAAAACTATTTCATCGGTTTTTTTTAAACTCACTTTATTTGCTTTTAATTCTGCTAAATTTTTAGATATAATTTCTGGACTTGCTTTTTCTTTTAATAAACTATTTTTAACTATATCTTCATCAACATTTGATGGTATGACATCGCTTTTAATGTTATTTTTATCTAAAATTTCTTTTCTAACCTTACTTTTTGAAGCAAGAATAATTCTATTTAGCATTATTTGAATATATTTCGTGAATTTTAATAATAGAGGCCGCTGTTTCCTCTACAGACTTTCGTGTTACATCTATTAGGGGCCATTTGTATTTTTGAAATGTTTTCTTTGCTTCCAAAACCTCTTTTTTAATATTTTCTAAATCTGTATATTGAATATTTTCTGTTTCTTTTAAAGAGTTCATTCTGTTCTTTCTTAAGTCTGCTAATCTTTCTGGTTCAGTACTTAATCCTACTACACATACCATTTTAGGATCTTTTTTAAGGGTGTCTGGCAATGAGTTTTCATTTACTAAAGGAATGTTTGATGTTTTAAATCCTTTATTGGCCAAATAAATTGATGTAGGGGTTTTGCTAGTTCTGCTTACACCCACAAGAATAATGTCTGATTTATGTACTTCATTTATTAAATTTCCATCATCATGATTCATTGTAAACTGAATTGCTTCAATTCTATCATAATATTCTTCGTTTAAAATATGTTGACCACTTGGTTCATGAGTGGCCTTTTGGTTAAGAATTTTTGAAAAATTCAAAATCAAATTTCCAAGAACACCAAAACATGGGATTTTTTTATCCTGGCTTACATTTGCTAAATATTTAGCTAAGTTATTATCGACAATAGTATATAAAATTATTGCGTTTGAATTTTTTTCTGCATCTTCCAAAATTTTTAAAATTTGATTTTCTGTCCGCGTAAAAGAGTAAGAATGAACTTTGTATTCTATATTTAGAAATTGAGCTTTTAATGCTAAGAATATTCTGTCTAAAGTCTCGCCAGTTGAATCTGAGATTAGATATATTTGAAATGTATTGTTCATGAATAGATTGTTAATAAATTTGTATTATTTTAATTTAATTACATAATTTAAAATTTTTTAAAACTACCTTGTAAAAACTGTTATTTATTAACATTAATAATAAACAGGGTAAAACAATTCACAAAAATTAATATGATAAAAAAGCTTCATTTTAAACAGTTTTAACATCATAAGATGTTAGTAAATTGTGAATATAATGTTTATAAAAAATAATCACCTTTATTCACATGATATATTACAACTACAATAATTAATAATACTTATTTATGAAACCTTTGAACAAGATAATAATTAATAAAGACACATCATTTAATCCTATATGGATTATGAGACAAGCAGGAAGATACTTACCAGAATTTAGAGAAATTAGAAAAGAAAATTCCAACTTTATAAATTTATGTTTGAATGACGATTTGTCATCTGAAATAACTCTACAACCTTTGAAGAGATTTGATCTTGATGCTGCAATAATATTTTCAGACATTTTAATGCTCCCATATGGTTTGGGTCAAAAAGTAGAGTTTGAGAAAAATTTTGGACCAAAATTAGGAGAACTAAATCTAAATGAAATTACCAAGATTGATGAAATTGATTTTGTAGAAAAAATACATCGAGTATATAAGGCAATAAAAAAAGTTAGTTCAGACAATATTTTAAACAAAAAAAACACCATAGGTTTCGTTGGTGCTCCATGGACATTATTGGTTTATATGATCAATCAACAATCTCCAAAAAAAAACTTGAAAAAAGATTTTTTTAAAGATGAGTATCTAATAAATAGAATTTTATTAATTATTGAAAAATTTCTAAAGACCCACATAAAAAATCAAATTGAAAATGGTGCAAATATAATTCAGATCTTTGATAGTTGGGCAGGCTTGTTAGAGGAAAAAGATTTGCCTAATTATGTATATTCTCCAACTTTAAATTTGGTAAATTATGTAAAATCTTTCAATGTGCCAGTGATATGTTTCCCTAGAGAAGTAAAAAATTATAAGGAATTTTGCGACATTGTTAAACCTGACGCTGTCAGTATTGATTATAATGTAGATCCTAAAAAAATACTTAGAGATATTAAAATACCTATTCAAGGCGGTTTAGACCCTAAAATTTTATTAACAGATAAAGAAACTTTGAAAAAGGAAGCCTCTAATTATTTGGAAATCTTTAAAGATCATCCTTATATATTTAATCTTGGACATGGTATTTTGCCTGAGACTAATCCAGAAATGGTAGAAAATTTAATTAAAACTGTAAGAGATTTTAAATGATTGAAAAAAATCATCCTCCTATAAAATTTGGAAAAACAGGCGTACTTATAATTAATTTAGGCACGCCAGATTCTACTAGTTGGTTTGATATAAGAAAATATTTAAGAGAATTTCTTTCCGATAGAAGGGTTATTGAGGTAAATCCGTTAGTTTGGCAAATTATTTTGAATTTGTTTATTTTAAATTTCAGACCCTCAAAAACTGCTAAAGCTTATAAAGAAATTTGGATGAAAGACGAAAATATGTCACCACTTCTTTATTATACTAAAAAACAAAGTGAGAAAATTTCAAAGGCACTATCAAAAGAAAACATCATTTTGGATTTTGCGATGAGATATGGAAATCCTAGTATTAAGAGTAAGATTCACAAACTTCATGAAATGGGTTGTGAAAATTTAGTCATACTTCCTCTTTACCCGCAATATGCTGCGGCTACAACAGCAACTGTTTGTGATGAAGTATACAGAACCTTAATGAAAATGAGGTGGCAACCTTCTTTAAAAATAATTCCTCATTATGAATCTGATCCATTTTATATTGATGCAATTGTTAATTCGATTAATAAAAAAATAAATGAAATTAGTTGGAAACCAGATCTAATTATAGCTTCTTATCACGGGATACCTAAAAAATATTTTGACAAAGGTGATCCCTATCATTGTTATTGTCACAAAACAACAAGACTAATTTCAGAAAAATTTAGTTCAATTAAAATCAAAACTACATTTCAGTCAAGATTTGGTCCGCAAGAATGGCTTCAACCATATACTGATAAGACTTTAGAAAATCTTCCCAATGAGGGTGTGAAAAATGTTCTTACAATCTGTCCAGGTTTTGCCTCTGATTGTGTAGAGACCTTAGAAGAAATACAAATTCAAGCTAAAGAAAGTTTTTTAAATTCCGGAGGAGAAAATTTTGATATGGTCCCCTGTTTAAATGACAATAATGATCATATCACTTTACTAAAGTCCTTAATTGAAAGAAATACCTGATATATGAATTCGTATTTATTATTTAAATCTTTACATTTGATTGCGGTTGTTTCTTGGATGGCTGGTCTTTTGTACCTTCCTAGAATTTTTGTTTACCATGTTGAAAATAAAGAGAAAAAAGAAGCAACAGACATATTTGAGGTTATGGAAAAAAGATTGTTTTTTTACATAATGCGACCTGCGATGATTTTTACTTGGGTTTTCGGATTAGTATTAATTTATCTAAATGGAATAGACATTTTTTCTCAATTATGGTTTCAAATAAAGATTGTCATGGTGATTTTGTTATCTGCATATAATGACTATTTAGGAAAATGTCTTGTTGCTCTAAAAAACTCTACAAACACAAAATCTGCAAAATTTTATAGAATTATTAATGAAATACCCACGGTTATCTTAATTTTCGTTGTATTCTTAGCTATTTTTAAGCCAATCTAGGGTTGAAAAAATAACAGCAGTATATATATTAACATCATCTGATAAGTCCTTATCAAAAAATTAATCATGAATATTCAAGAACTAAAACTAAAATCATCTGAACAGCTTATTACTCAAGCAGAAGAGCTTGGTATTGAGAATGCTAGCACACTCAGAAAACAGGAAATACTTTTCGCAATTCTTAAAAAGGTTGCTGAAAAAGAGGAAATTACTGGTGTAGGTGTTTTACAGTTACTACAAGACGGCTTTGGTTTTTTGAGAGCAATGGAGTCAAATTATCTTCCAGGACCAGATGATATATATGTGAGCCCAAGTCAAATTAGAAAATTTGGTTTAAGAACAGGAGATACAGTTGAAGGGCCTGTAAGGGCCCCTAAAGAAGGAGAAAGATATTTTGCATTATTGCAAGTTAGTAAGATAAATTTTGAGGAACCAGAAAAAGCAAGACACAAAATCGCATTTGATAATTTAACCCCACTATATCCAGATAAACAATTGGTGATGGAGGTTGAAACTACAAAAGTTGAAAAAAAACAGGATTTAACTCCAAGATTGATAGACCTTGTTAGCCCAATCGGCAAAGGACAAAGATCTATAATTATTTCTCCACCTAAAGCTGGAAAAACAATGATTTTGCAAAGTATTGCAAACTCGATAGCTAAAAATTACCCAGAATGCTACCTTATGGTTTTGTTAATTGATGAACGTCCAGAGGAAGTAACCGACATGCAAAGAACTGTAAAAGGCGAAGTAATTAGCTCTACTTTTGACGAACCAGCTCAAAGGCACGTTGCAGTGGCTGAAATGGTTATTGAAAAAGCCAAAAGATTAACTGAACATAAAAAAGATGTTATAATTTTATTAGATTCTATAACCAGACTGGGAAGAGCCTATAATGCAGTGATTCCTAGTTCGGGAAAAGTTTTAACTGGTGGTGTTGACGCAAATGCACTTCAGAGACCTAAAAGATTTTTTGGTGCAGCAAGAAATATTGAAGAAGGTGGTTCATTAACAATTATTTCTACAGCTTTAATTGATACAGGAAGCAGAATGGATGAAGTAATTTTCGAAGAATTTAAGGGAACAGGAAATAGTGAAACAATATTAGATAGAAAAATTGCAGATAAGAGAATTTATCCAGCCATTGATATAACAAAATCAGGAACAAGAAGAGAAGAGCTTTTATTTGATAAAAATGACTTACAAAAAATGAATGTTCTTAGAAGAATAATTGCTCCAATGGGGACCATGGATGCAATTGAGTTTATTAACTCAAAATTAAAAGATACTAAAAATAATGCAGAGTTTTTTAATTCAATGAATAAACCTGCTTAATTAATATAATCTAACTCTTTCATTTCATTTTTAAATTTTTTTTCAATATCCTTAGTCATTTTTTCATCTAATAAATTCTGCCAGTTATTCTCTGGTCCTAAGTGAAAAAAATTCACCTTACTCTTTGTTTGTTTGTTTAATACATTTTCTTTGAAAAGACCTTTATTTTCCATCTTTTTCAAATTTTCAAAAGAAGTTGTCTCTAAAATTTTATTATTTTTGTTTTCATTAGTTTCAAAATTTATAAATTTTTTTAAAAATTTAATTATTTTTACTAATTCATTTTTTGGATCTAAAATCAAATTTTCATATTTGACTAATAAAAGATTATCTTTGACCCTTGTCCATGATCTATAATGATCATTCCATCTTCCTAATAAATTATACATACCATCTTGCCTTTCAGACCAACTTTTACCATTACCAATAATTTCAGGCGATGTTAAAAAATTATAAGATTTTTCTAAATCAAGTGTAAAATGATTTGAGATAGATTTAATCAGGTTTCTTGGGTCTCTAACAACATAAATTACCCCAAGTGTGTTATCATTATTTGTAAAGTTGTGCTCACCTACCGTATATTTACCCTGGTGAGTTTTAAATAAATTAATTTGATTATTTAAGTTAATTCTTTCTTGAGCCTCTATCCAATTTTGTTTTATTTCATCAAAATTACTAAAATCATTTATAATATCTTTAAAAAATTTTTTTTCGGGGAACTGTTGGATATTTTTTAAAAGTTCAAAATTAAAAACCCCATCATTCGAATGAATTAAAGCAGCTATCATTGATCTTACCCAAGTGTTCCCACTTTTGGGGTATGAGGCTAGCCATATAATCATTTGAAAAAATTATATAATTTCAAGAAATACAAAGCTATAATAATTATTTATGACAATATATGCTCTTTCATCGGGACCTGGAATATCAGGAGTGGCTGTTATAAGACTCTCGGGGCAAGAAACCTCAAAAGTAATAAATCTTTTAACTGGCAAGGAGCCCCCTAAGCCAAGAGTAGCAACATTAAGAAAAATCAATAAAATCAACACTTCTGAGCTGATTGATGAGGGATTAATCCTTTGGTTTCCTGGCCCTGAGAGCTACACAGGCGAAGATATGGCTGAAATTCAAGTTCATGGCAGCAAAGCTGTTGTGGATGCCTTACACTCCTCTCTTTCAGATATAGAAAATTGTAGATTAGCTGAGCCAGGTGAATTTACAAAACTAGCATTTCAAAATGGAAAAATAAATTTACTTAAAGCAGAAAGTATTGCTGATTTGATTTCATCAGAAACTGAAATCCAAAGACAACAAGCTATTAAAATCATGAATGGCAAGTCAGCAGATACATTTAATTTTCTTAGGGAAAAACTTTTAAAAATTCTATCGCATGTTGAAGCTAAAATTGATTTTCCTGAGGAAGATCTGCCTAATAATATTTTAGATGAAATCAAAAATAGTTCAGATGAAGTAATAAATAAAATTAAAAAAATATTAAACGATCAAAAAGTTGGAGAAAGAATTAGAGAAGGTTTTAAAATTGCTATTTTAGGACCAACTAATGCTGGTAAATCTAGCTTAATGAATCATCTATCTAATCGAGAAGTAGCAATAGTTTCTGAAATTGCTGGTACAACTAGAGACGTAATTGAAACCCATCTTAATATAGATGGTTACCCAGTTATAATTTCTGACACCGCTGGAATAAGAGATTCAAAAGATGAGATAGAGAAAAAAGGTATTAAATTATCCCTAAATAGAGCTGAAGAAGCAGATTTAAAGCTTGTTGTGGTTGACGCAAAAAGCCTTAATTTTACTGATCTTTTGAAGGATTTGTTACATGAAAATGCAATTTTAGTAATAAATAAGTCTGATCTTTTAGAAAAGGATATTGATCCAGAAATTAAAAAAACAAATCATGTTTTAATTTCAATAAAAGAAAATAAAAACATTGAAGAATTGATTTTAAAAATAAAAAACAATTTAAAAAACAAATTTATTACAACTGATGATATTTTAATTACAAGAGAGAGACACAGGCAACATCTGCAACAGTGTTTGGATTATCTAAATAACTTTAATCAAAAAAAAGAAATCGAAGATTTCGATAAAGCTGCAGAAGATTTAAGATTAGCTACAAGACATTTAGGTATGATAGTCGGAAAAGTTGATGTAGAGGAGATATTGGGTAGTATTTTCAACGATTTTTGTATAGGCAAGTAATACCCTTCTTTACTGGTTTTTTACACTTTTTTTTTCAAAAAACGTTGAAAAATAGGGTTTATTAACAAAAAAATAAGCCTATCTTGTAAATTATATAATCACATATAGATTTGGATTATGAAAAATGATTTGTCATTTGATGTCGTTGTAATTGGAGGAGGTCACGCTGGATGTGAAGCTGCAGCAGCTTCTGCTCGTCTAGGAGTGAGCACTGCCCTATTTACTCATAAAATAGAAACTATCGGTGAGATGTCTTGTAATCCGGCAATAGGAGGTTTGGGTAAAGGTCATTTAGTTAGAGAAATAGATGCTCTTGATGGTGTTATGGGAGATGTAGCAGATAAGTCAGGTATACAATTTAGATTGTTAAATAGAAGTAGAGGGCCAGCAGTCAGAGGACCAAGAACTCAATCGGATAGATCACTATATCGTAAATATATGCAAGAAAAATTGCTAAACTATTGTAATTTAAGCATTTTTTCTGATCCTGTTATAAGGTTTATTTTTAATAAAAATTCAATAAGTGGATTTGAAACTAAAGAAGGAAAGAAAGTTCTTTCTAATAAGATAATACTTACAACAGGGACTTTTTTGAATGGTTTGATACATATAGGTGATGAAAAAACTCCTGCTGGTAGGTACGATGAAAAACCTTCTACAGGTTTAACTGAACAATTGGCTAAATATGATTTTAAAATAGGAAGATTAAAAACTGGAACACCACCAAGGCTGGACGCAAGAACAATTAACTTTGAAAATCTAGAGGAACAATTTGCAGATAACGATCCTTATTTTTTCTCATTCTTAACAAAAAAAAATTTGAACAAACAAGTTTCATGCCGAATGACTTATACAAATGAGAAGGTTCATAAAATTATAGAAAAGAATTTATCTAAGAGTGCTATGTATTCAGGAAGTATAAAAGGAGTGGGCCCAAGATATTGTCCTTCTATAGAAGATAAGATAGTAAAATTTGCAGATAAAGTTCGTCACCAGATATTTTTAGAACCAGAAGGTCTAAATGACCACACAATTTACCCAAATGGTATCTCCACATCACTTCCAGCTGAGATACAACAAGAAATATGCAACAATATCAATGGTTTAAATAATGTTACTATATTAAGACCAGGATACGCGATAGAATATGATTATATAGATCCACGTGAACTATTCCTAACTCTTGAAACCAAGAAGATAAGCAATCTTTATCTTGCCGGTCAAATTAACGGGACAACTGGATATGAGGAAGCTGCTGCACAAGGCCTTATAGCTGGAATAAATGCCGCCTTGTCTGTTAAAAAATTGGAACCATTTATACTTGATAGATCTGACGCTTACATTGGAGTAATGATCGATGATCTGGTGACTAAAGGAGTGGCAGAGCCATACCGTATGTTTACATCAAGAGCAGAATACCGATTGAGTTTGAGATCTGATAATGCTGATCAAAGATTAACTGCAAAGGGAATAGAAATTGGTCTAATAAGCAATGAGAGAAAAGCAGTATATTTGAGTAAATTTGAGCAAATTAGTCAAATAAATTTAAAAATGAGAAATTCAATGATTTCACCCTCTAAGGCTGAGCAATTTGGAATAAAAATAGCAAAAGACGGAATATTGAGATCATCTAGCGAAGTTTTAACTCAAAAAAGTGTAAATATGAGTAAAATTAGGGAAATATGGTCTGATATACCTTTTTTTAGCAAAGATATTGATGAACAAGTGGAAATTAACGCTCATTACAGAGGATATTTGAAGAAGCAAAAAGCTGATATTTTAGCATTTAAGAGGGACGAAAACCTAATTATTCCAGATAAAATCAATTATGACGGGCTATCAGGTTTATCTAATGAGGTAAAAGCAAAATTTAAAGAAATTAAGCCCAAAACAATGGGTCAAGCTCTAAGAATTGACGGAATAACTCCTGCCGCTGTATATATTTTGTTGTCACATGTCAAAAGAAAGTCTATTAAGCATATAGCTTGATGGATCATGAAATTTTAAATTCTTATTCTAGAATCAATCACTTAAATGTTTCACGTGAAACATTTTTGGACTTTGAAAACTATATATCTATGATTCTTGAAAAAAATAAAAAAATCAACATAATTAGCCAAAATACGGCGTCGAAAAAATCAATAATTGACCGTCATATCGTTGATTCTGCACAAATTATTGATTTTGTTGACTTAAATAGCGATACAACCACAGATATAGGTTCAGGAGGTGGTATGCCAGGAATAATCGTGGCAATTATGCTAAAAAACATGAAAAATAATATGAATGTCCATCTTTATGAAAAAAGCTATCATAAAAGCCATTTTTTGAAAGAAGTTTCAGAAAAATTAAATTTAAACACAAAGATTTTTCAAAAAAATATTTTTGAAATAAAAAATTTAGAAACAGGAACAATAATGTCAAGAGCATTCAAACCAATGCCAGTGGTTTTAGATTTAGTATATGAAAATTTTTCAAAATATAAAAATTTAATTTTTTTTATGGGTAAGAGTGGAAAAAAAATTTTTGAAAGTTCTAAAAAAATTTGGGAGCTGGAGTATATAGAAAAAAAAAGTTTAACAAGTGAAGATTCATTTTTGATAAATATTAAAAAAATTAAAAAAAAAAATTAAAAAAAATTGTAAAAAAATTTAAATGCAAATTATTTCAGTCATAAATCAAAAGGGTGGGGTCGGAAAAACTACAACGGTGATAAATCTTGCTGCAGGGTTATCTCAAATAGATAAAAAAATTTTAGTTATTGACCTAGATCCTCAAGGCAACGCCACAACAGGTCTGGGATTATCTAATATGGATAACTCAAGTGATACGATTTATGGAGTATTGAATGGAACTAAAGAAATTAGTGAGGTAATTAAAAAAACACAGTTTGAAAATTTAGATATGATCACGTCTAATGTAGATCTATCAGGCTTAGAAGTAGAGACGGCTGATGATAGTAATAGGGCATTTATACTAAAGACTAAATTAGCCGCATATTTAAACAATTCTAGAGGACAATACGATTATGTTTTAATCGATTGTCCGCCTTCGTTGAGCTTGTTGACAGTAATGGCCCTTGTAAGCTCAAACTCACTATTGGTACCACTTCAGACAGAATTTTTTGCTTTGGAGGGTTTAACTCAGCTAATGAAAACAATAGAAAGGATAAAAGTAAGTTTAAATCCAGATTTAAAAATTAGGGGTATACTGCTAACAATGTACGACAAAAGAAATAAGCTATCATCTCAAGTTGAAAAAGAAGCGAGAGATTATTTCACTGAAAAAGTCTATTCAACTGTGATCCCAAGAAATGTAAGATTGTCTGAGGCACCGTCACATGGAATGCCAGTTTTGATTTATGACAAGTCTTGCCCTGGCAGTAAATCATATTTTAGTTTCACAGATGAATTTATTAATCAAGAGTCGACAATAGGGAGTACTGTTTAATGGATAAAATAAAAAAAGGATTGGGCAGAGGCCTGTCGTCACTGATAGGTGAAACGAAAGTAGAGTCTCAAAAAAATCAATTATCAATTAGCGACTTAGTACCAAATAAATACCAGCCAAGAAAAATTTTTGATGAAAATAATTTAGAGGATTTAACCAATTCTATTAGAGAAAGAGGAATGATCCAACCTATCATCGTCCGAAAATCTGCTGAGGATATTTCCAAATTTGAAATAATAGCAGGTGAGAGAAGATGGCTAGCAGCACAAAGAGCTGGTCTCCATGATGTTCCAGTAGTAATAACAGAGGCAGATGATTTAAAATCTTTGGAATTTGCAATTGTTGAAAATGTTCAGAGGCATGATCTTAACCCTCTTGAGGAAGCACAGGGTTATAAACGTTTGATAGATGATTTTTCTTACGATCAAGAGAAAGTATCAAAATTTATTGGTAAAAGTAGAAGTCATATAACTAACTCATTAAGACTACTCACTTTGCCAAGTGATGTAATAAAATTAATTGAAACCCAAAAACTGACGGCTGGTCATGCTAAAATTTTAGTTGGTCTAGAAAATGCAAGTTTTGTTGCAACTAAAATTATTGAAAAAAAACTATCTGTAAGACAAGCTGAAAATTTTGTTAGAATATTTAAAAACAAAAAACGAAAAACAAGTAATTCTAAAGATACAAATATTATTGCATTAGAATTATCAATTTCAAATAAAATTGGTCTAAATGTTGATATTCAAAATAATAAAAGAAATAAGGGTAAAATAAGCTTTGAATATAAAGATTTAGATCAATTAAATAAAATTATAGATATAATCAAATCTAATTACTAAGTCTAAGTTGATTGGTGAATAATGAAATCAGTAGTTATATTAAGAGATTTGTTCAAATTCTTCTTAATTGAAAGTTCTATTTCAGTTATTTTATATATTAATTTTTGAATATTTTCCGCTTTCCATCTTAATAATTGTTGTTTAGTTATTTCTTTATCTTTCCAAAAAATAGGTGGCTTAGCTGATGCAATTGTCATATCTATATTTTTGTTATCCTTGTATTCTTGTGCGAGTGCGAGAAGTCTTTTTGATTTACCCAGCAGTGTCCTAATAATAATTATACAATCACTATCATTAAAGTTATTTTCGTTAAAAATACTTATGATTTTCTTTTTATTTTTTGCCAAACAATTATCTACAAGTTCTGAAATATCATAATCTTTTGACAAGTTAATTAACTTTTGAATAATTTCTTCATTTAATTTTTTTCCATTAACACAATAATACTCAATTTTATTTAATTGATTAAACAAGATTTCTCTATCACCATTAGATTTAGTAGTTATCAAATTAATATTCGATTGAGAAATAGAAATGTTTTTATCTTTGAAAAAATCATAAGCTAACTTTGCCATCGTTTGCAAATTATCTGCATAAACCGGTATACAAATTAAGTCTTTATTTTTTTCAAAAAAAGATCTCAATTTGGATCTTTTCTCAAGATTTTTACAATTAATTATTAAGTTTAGATCTTCTATTTTTTTTTCCAGAATCTCTTCTATCGTTTTTAAAATTTTATCAGTAGCTCTTTTAATAATTACATTTTTTTTATTATCAAATAATGATTTAGAAAAGATACTTTCGAAAAACTTATTGTTATTATCTAGTATCTCTTTTTCTTCGTACTTAAATATATTCTCTTTATCATTGATTAAATTTTCTAATATATTATTTTTTAGACCTTCGTTATCACCGTATATTAATATTATATTTGACTTATTTTGATTTATTTTTCTTATTTCGAAAGATTTAATAATCATTCTAAAGAATTAAGTTTATATCTTAATTGTTCAACTATCGATGAAGCAAAATTCTCTTTTACAGTTTTTTCGTAGTTATCTTGATCAAATGCATTGTCGTTTTTATCCATAATGAATTTTTTAGTCACTTCCAATCTCTCAGTTTTGTTGTTTTTTGTAATATCTAGCAAAGTTTTAGAAAATAACTCATAACTTGCTGCAGCTCCAGTAGCGTCTTTTGAGTTAATTGTTTTTTTATATTCTGTGTTAATATTAATTTTAATTTCATTTATTGATTTTTCATTATTGTTTATGTTTAATTGCGAAACAATTAAACTATTAATTTGTCTATCCCCTTCAACATTTTCTATTTGAACATTATAATCCATATTATTTTCTTGAAGATAAATTGGAGAGAAGCCACAATTACTCAGGAAAAAAAAAACAAAAATATTAAAAATAATTTTTTTCATTAAATAATAAAATTAATAAGTTTATCTTGAACAAATATCTTTTTTTTTATTTTTTTATTTTCTATGTATTTAGTAAGATTTATATCTGACATAACTTTATCTACTACATCATCTTCAGAAATATTTGTTTTTGTTTCAACAAGACCTCTTTTTTTTCCGTTAATTTGAACAACAATAATTATATTTTCATTTTTTAATAAAGATACATCATAAGCTGGCCATTCAAAATTTTTTGTTTTAATTATCTCCAGACATTCATTTGAAAAATGAGGAATAATTGGCATTATTGCTATTAATATTTTTTCATAGTTTTCAACAATTGTTTGCTTTTTATAATTGTGTTCTATTTTTTTAATAAGAAAACTATAAATTTCGTAAAGATTAGCTATTATTTTGTTATAACTAAAGTTTTCAAGATTTTCAGTTATTTTTTTTAAAAATTTGTTTGTTTCTTTTTTTAATTCTTCATCATGATCATCATCATGATTTTCATTCATTTTATTTATAATTTTTGCATTTAAGCCCCAAAGTTTTTGTATAAATTTATAAGATGAAATAATTCCTTCTTCTGACCACTGGACGTCTTTTTCAGGTGGGCTATCAGATAGAATGAATAACCTTGCTGCATCTGCTCCATAACTTTTAATTATATTCTCTGGATCAATTGTATTCTTTTTTGATTTTGACATTGACTCTGAGGGTCCTACTGTAATTTTTTTTGAATGATTATTTTTTAAATATTTCTGACCTTCTATAGTTTCTATTTCTTCGGGACTAACCCAATTATTGTCAGGATCCTTATAAGTCTCATGACAAACCATGCCCTGTGTAAATAATCCCTCAAAAGGTTCAGATATATTTAGTTTTTCATTATTGTACGATAAAGCTTTCATAAAAAATCTTGAATAAAGTAAATGTAAAATTGCATGTTCAACTCCACCAATATACTGATCCACTGGCATCCAATAATCAATTTCCTCCTTATTAAATCCGTAAAGTGAATTGTTTGGTGAGCAAAATCTTAAATAATACCAAGATGAACATACAAATGTATCCAATGTATCTGTTTCTCTAAATAGTTTTTTTCCATTAACTTCAATTTCTTTCCATTCTTTTTTGCTATCAAGAGGATTCCCCTTAACATTAAGATCAACATTTTCAGGTAGTCTTACTGGTAGCATTTCTTTAGGAACAGGATGAACTTCTCCTTTTTCATCATATAATATTGGTATTGGACAACCCCAATATCTTTGTCTTGATACACCCCAGTCTTTTAATCTGAAATTAATTTGTTTTTTACCTAAATTTTTTTCTTCTAAAATCTTTATTGTTTCTAAAACAGAATTCTCAGGTGCACTTAATCCGTTTAGAAATTTAGAATTTATTATTAAACCTGGTCCTGCGTAAGCTTCCTTACTAACTTTAAAATCATCATTTTCTTCTTTTGGTTTAACAACAGTTTTAATTTCTAAATCGTATTTTTTTGCAAAATCATAATCTCTTTGATCATGAGCTGGACATCCAAAAACAGCACCGAAGCCATAATCTGCTAAAACAAAGTTAGCAAAATATACTGGTACTTTATGATTTGGATCGAGAGGATTAATAGCTAAAAGATCAGTTTTAAAACCAATTTTTTCTGCGACAGCTATAGCTTCTTCTGTAGTTCCAGTTTTAGAACATTCAGATTTAAATTTTTTAAAATCCTCATTACCTTCATAATATTTTGAGATTTCATGATCGATTGATAAAGCCAAAAAGGAAAAACCGAATAAAGTGTCAGGTCTTGTTGTAAAACACTTGATATTTTCTACAGGTAAATTACCCTCTATTTTAAAAGCTATTTCGCAACCAAAAGATTTTCCAATCCAATTTTTTTGCATTGTCTTAACTTTATTTGGCCAATTTTTTAATTTGTCTAATCCCTCTAATAACTCTTCTGAAAATTTAGAAATATTAAAAAACCATTGACTTAATTTTTTTCTTTCAACAGTTGCGCCTGATCTCCAACCTTTTCCATCTACAACTTGTTCATTAGCTAAAACAGTTTCATCTACTGGATCCCAGTTAACATAGTTTTCTTTTCTATAAACTAGTTTTTTTTCATATAATTCTAAGAAAAATTTTTGCTGATGTTTATAGTATTCTTCTGAACAAGTTGAAATTTCTCTATCCCAATCAATAGAAAGACCAAGTTTTTTTAATTGTGCTTTCATTGTTGAAATGTTGCTTTCAGTCCATGTTTTGGGGTCTAAATTATTTTGTTTTGCTGCGTTTTCTGCTGGCATTCCAAAAGAATCCCATCCCATAGGATGTAAAACATTAAAACCTTGTAATATTTTGTAGCGAGCCAAAACATCACCAATTGTGTAATTTCTTACATGACCCATATGAATCTTTCCCGATGGATAAGGAAACATTTCCAAACAATAAAATTTTTTTTTATTTTTATCGACTTTGCTTGAAAAAATTTTTTTGTCTTCCCAAATCTTTTGCCACTTCTCTTCTATACTTTTAAAGTTATAACGGTCCACTATATTATTAATCCAGATTAGGATATTTGTAGTCTTTATTTTTTTTCTTGGTTTTATCTACTTTTTCTTTTTGATAAATTGCTGCAGTTTTTAAAATCTGTCTTGTTAGTTCAGGTGCCAAAGATTCATTTGTTTCATAAGTTTGACAGTTAAAGTTGTCAGAACATTTTTTTGTAAAAACTTTAATATCTAAAGCATCAGACCTAATTTCATTGGTTAAAAATCTGATAGATATTTTTATACTTTCATTTGGATTTTGATTATTACTATACCAATCAGTTATTATTATGCCCCCGCTATAATTTACCGATACAAGCGGCATGAAATCAATTGTATCTAGAGAGGCTCTCCATAATTCATTAGAGGAAGCAAATTCGAATGTTCCGCCACTTCGACCTGAAAACAAACCATCTTCGCCGCTTAATCTAAATCCTCTTCCCTCTTTAATGTTTTGCTCAACTCTTTTTTTGGGGTCAGCTGGGAATTTTCTTGCGTCACTTCCAGGTAATTTAAATTTACCATCAGGACCCTTACAAGAAATCATGAATATTGGTAAGATTAATATAAAAACTGCTTTTTTAAGTAATATAGAAATTTTCATGTAGATTTAAAAATTATATTTACAACATAAACCCAAAATATTTAAATTATATATATAAATAAGCATTAAAAAGTGATGCAAAAATGCAACACTTTATAAAAATATAATAAAATAAGCCAATTTAGCAAAATTACAGCGATTTAGGTGATAAGAAAGTAACGTTTATTATTAATAATAACAATTAAACAAGGAGTAATTAATATGAACATTAAAAAAATAGGTTTAACTGCATTAGCAGGTTCACTTGTTGCAACTTCAGCATTTGCTGGTTCTCTAAGTGTTTCTGGTGGTGCTAGTTTTGAAGTACAACACGTAAACGGTGGTGCTGCTAACGCTGGTAAAGCTTGGTCTATGGGTAACAGTGTAACTTTTACTGGTTCAGGTGAACTAGATAACGGTTTAACTGCATCTGTATCATTTGAATTAGATCAAGGTGCTGGTGCTGGTGTAACATCAACTACAGATACTGGTAAGCCTTTTGACAGTCACTCTCTATCAATTGGAAGTGATGCTGTTGGAACTTTAACTTTCTCTGGACACGGTGGAAGTTCGGCTCAATCAGCTGTAGACGATATGGCAACTGGTGATATTTGGGATAACGGTATGGGTCATGCTGCTGCTCCAACTTCATCAACTTCAGACAACATGATGTCTTACTCTCTACCTTCTTTAATGGATGGTTTAGCAGTAAACGTATCATACGTTCCACATACTAGTACACAGTACGAAGGTACTTTTGACTGGGCTGTTGCGTACACAGGCGTTGAAGGTTTAACAATTGGTTTTGCTTCAGGTGAAAACAAAACTACTAAAGGTTCAGAAGCAGATGTTTCTACATACTATGCAACATACGCTTATGGTCCAGTAACAGTAGCTTTTGCTGAAACTGAATACGATTCAGAAGCAACTACAACTACAGCAGATGTAGACTTTACTGGTTACTCTGTTGCTTACACTGTAACTGATGAGATTTCTATTGCTTACAAAGTAGCAGATCAATCTACACCAAATGCAAGTGGAGATGTTGACCAAGAAGTTAATGGTGTTACTGCATCATACACTGCAGGTGGAATGACTATCTCAGGTAAAATGGTTAACGGTGATAACATGAGCTACAGCTCAGCTGTTACTGCTGACAAATCTATGTGGGAAGTTGCTGCATCATTTGCATTCTAATTTAATTTAGATCAAATATTTAAAAAGGGCCCCTTTTTTAGGGGCCTTTTTTTTATTCAAAATAAGATATTCCCGCAAATTCAAACTGCTTTAATAATATAAGTTTTTTTATATTATTTTTAGATATTCCACCTAAAGCTACAGTGTCTTTTTTCGTGTATTTAGTTAGTGATACAAATCTATTAAGACCTAAATATTTATTATTCTTTTTAAATAAGGAAGACAAAAAAATTTTACTAACATTTTGTCTTTCTTTTATTCTTATTTCTTTCAAATTATGTGCAGATCCAACAACATTAAAATTTTTCTTAAACGAATAAGCTAAGTGTTTAGTAGTTTTATTGAAAGAAGGAATGTATGCACCATCTAAATTTAGTTTGATTGCTAGTTTGATGTTATTAGATAAATAAAATTTATTTCCATTTTTTTTACAATATTTTTTTATTTTTAAAATAAGCTCTTCATTTGGTATTTTTGAAGAATAATTTCTATAGATAATAACAGTTTGTTTATCTTGTTTATTGATATTATTTGTTTCAAATTTATTAATAAAGTAATATTTTCTAAACATATTTATATGCATAATACTGTTAAAAATTTATTAGACATCGAAAATAATATTAAAGTTTATTTAAGAAAATCAAACATAAAAAAAACTGTTAAAGTAATAGCGGTCTCAAAGACATTTAGTATTGAAAATATTTTACCACTTATTGATTACGGACATGTTGATTATGGAGAAAATAAAGTTCAAGAAGCTGTTGAAAAATGGACAAAAATTAAAAAAGATAAAAGTAAAATTAAATTGCATATGATAGGAAAATTACAAACTAACAAAGTTAAATTTGCTGTCCAAATATTTGATTATATCCATTCTGTTGACAGTGAAAAACTGGCAAAAAAAATTGCAGATGAGCAATTAAAAGTTAATAAAAATATAAAAATTTTTTTACAAGTTAATATTGGTGAAGAGGATCAAAAATCAGGTATTAATAAAAGTGATATCAGTAAACTCGTTTCTTATTGTAAGAATATTCAATTAGAGATAATTGGTTTAATGTGTATACCTCCTTTGAACCTTGATCCAAATAAATATTTTTTTGAAATGAAAGAATTAAGTGAAAAATTCGGTTTTACAGAATTAAGTATGGGCATGTCTTCAGATTACATGCTGGCAGTTAAAAACAATTCAACATATGTAAGAATAGGATCTAGTATTTTTGGCCAAAGGTCTTAAAAAATTCTTATTTTTGTATTTTTTTTAATTATCTTAAGCATTATTAGAAAATCTTTTTCTTTTAAAGCTACACAGCCGGCTGTTGGTTTATAATTTTTAGTTAAATGAATAAAAATACAACTACCAAGACCAGGTATGGGTTTTTTAAAATTATATTTTATTGGAATTAGCAGGTCATATTTATGATCTTTTCTTTTAAGTTTTTCATGTTTTGATTTATCGTTTATTCTAATAAGTTTATTATATTGCTTGGAAAATTTGATATCGTCGCACCATCCCATATTTCTTTTTATTTCTATGCATTTTAATGATGTTATTGGTTTTTTTATTCGATCTTTTCTAAAATATAGATTTTCTAGTTCAAATATTCCTTTAGGTGTTTTTTTATCTCCCTCTTTTTTATTAATAGTTGACCCTTTTTTTCCTATGCAGCATTTAAACTTAAAATCGTCTACTTGAAGAGTGTATTTATTTTTTACAAAAATTGTCATATGTTCTTTTTGTGACTAGTCAAAATCTTATAATATACAAATTTAACTCATTATATCATATTCTTGAAGAACTTAATTCAGATTTAAATTTTGAAATTACATATGTAGAAAATGAGAACTTGTTAAATGAAAAAACAAAAATTTTGAATAATTATTTAATTATAACAAATAAAAAATATTCAAATATACAAAATCTTTTTATTTTAGAAAATCTTCCACTCAATATTTTCAAATTAGTTGAAAAAATAAACATTGAATTTTTAAAAGTCAAATTTAACAGCCAATCTAAAGTTCAGATAAAAAATTATGTTATTGATTTGAATTCTAGAGAAATACAATTAAACAACTTGAAACTCAAATTGACTGAAAAAGAAATTAATACGATAACTTATCTATCAAAACAAGATAAACCGGTAAATATTAATCAATTACAAGAAAAAGTTTGGAGTTATCAATCTGATATTGAGACTCATACAGTTGAGACTCACATTTATAGGTTAAGAAAAAAAATTTCTAATTTTTTCAATGATAATAAATTTATAGTTAGTAAAAAAAATGGTTACCAAATTAAGTAAAAAAAATCCAATAGCAAAAGATCTTTACACAAAAAAATATAAACAAAAAATAGTTAGACCAAAAAAAGGTAAGGGGAGTTTCAAAAGAAAAAAAAAATAATCTTAAAGTCTTGCACCAATTTGTTCTATTATTTTTGATGACATCTCAGTCCCTTTTTCAAGACTTTCTCTAATCGACATTTTATTAATATATCCGTGCAGGAAACCTGCAGCAAAAAGATCACCTGCTCCTGTAAGGTCAACAATTTTAAGATTGTTTTGAACATCACATTCATAGATTTCCTCACCTTTTACTGCGATTGCTCCTTTTTCTCCTCTTGTAACAACCACCAATTTTTTGAGTTCTCTTGAAAAAGTTATAACTTCTTTAAAGTCTTTTGCTTTAATTAATGACATAATTTCTTGTTCATTAGCAAAAGTAATATCTAAATTATTTTGTACTAAATTTAAAAAGTGAGGTTTATGTCTATCAACACAAAATTGGTCAGACAAAGACATGGCAACTTTGTTTGCAGTACTAATTGCTTTATCAAAAGCTTTTTTTGGTTCTCCTTCATCCCACAAGTAACCTTCTAGAAAAATTAGCTCACTATTATTAATGACATCAGAGTCAATATCATTTTCATTAATCTTTCCAGCAGTACCCAGAAAGGTACACATTGTTCTTTCGGAATCTGGAGTTACTAATATTAGACATGTTCCAGTTGGTAACTCCTCTTTTTTCTTGGAATAAAAATATTCTACTTTCTCTTTTTTTAGTCCTTCTTCATACTTACTACCAAATGCATCATCTGTAACTTTTCCTATAAAACCTACTTTATTTCCAAGTTGAGATAAGCCAACAATTGAGTTTGCGACAGATCCCCCAGAAACAGTTTTCTCTATTTTGAGGGACTTAATTAAATTATTAAATTCATTTTCATCAAAAATAAGTTTCATTGTGCTTTTTATGAGATTATTTTGAACAAGAAAATTGTCATCAACTTTACAAATAACATCTACTATAGCGTTTCCTATTCCTAAAATTTTCATATTATGCTTTTTTTGTAATAACAGGTTTTTTTCTATTTGGATAGCAACTAGTACATATTCTACATCTTAAACCATAGCATTCTCTAGCTTTACAATATTCTCTTCCATAGAAAATTATTTGAAGATGAAGTTTGGACCAGGTTTTTTTTGGGAAAATTCTTTTTAAATCTTTTTCAGTTTGGATGACGCTTTTTCCGTTTGTTAATCCCCATCTTTGTGCGAGCCTATGAATATGAGTGTCTACCGCAAAGGCTGGATATCCAAAACCTTGAGACATTACCACACTAGCTGTTTTATGACCTACGCCAGGTAGTTTTTCAAGTTGATCAAAGGTTTTTGGAACTTTTCCATTATGTTCTTCTAAAATTTTTTTAGACATAAGATAAATACTTTTAGCTTTAATTCTGAATATACCGATTTTTTTTATTAGTTTTTCAATTCTCTTTCGGCCTAATTTTACAAAATGTTCAGGTCTATAGTACTTAGGATATATATCTTTAGTAACATTGTTCACGTTCAAATCAGTACATTGAGCAGAAAGAAGTACAGATATTAATAGTGTGAAAGTATTTTTGCTTTTAAGTGGGACTGGTGCTTTAGGATAAATTTTATTTAATGTTTTTAGAATTATTTTTGCTTTTTCTTTCTCATTCATTATGAAAAGTTAAGCAAATCTCTCATAGAGTATAAACCTGGTTTTTTTTTCATTAACCATTTAGACGCCGTTAAAGCTCCATCAGAGTATAAGGCTCTATCGAATGCTTCATGATTTAATGTAATTATTTCTTTTCCACTAGAAAATTTCACTTCATGTTCTCCGATAATTTCACCTTTTCTAATTGAATTAAAATTAATTTTTTTTCCATAAGGAAAGGTTTTTTTGTTTAAAAACTTTTTTCCAATTAAATTATATAAATTTTTACCCTTTCCATCTGAAATCCCTTTACCAAGCATTAGAGCTGTACCTGATGGATAGTCTTTTTTATGTTTATGATGCACTTCGAATATTTTACTTAAGTATTCATCATTTAATGATTTTGATGCTATTTCAGTTAAATACATTAACAAATTTACACCTAAGCTCATATTGCCAGCCTTTAAAATTGGTATTTTTTTGGAATATTTTTTAATATGGTTTTCTTCACTTCTGCTAAAACCTGTTGTTCCAATAACAACTTTTTTTTTTAGTTTTGAGGCTATTTTAAGTATTTCAAGAGTGCATTTGGGTACAGTAAAATCAATAATCACATCTGCTTTTTTAAAAGCTTTATCAGAATTTAATTCAAGCTTAACACCATTAAATTTTTTATTTATCAATCTATTTTCTGTGAGTGTAACTAATTTAAATTCCTTATTTTTTTTGGATGATTTGATCAGTTGTTGACCCATTCGTCCCATACAGCCTGAGATAGCTAAGTTAATTTTTTTCATATCTAATAACTTGAAGACTATACTTTTATATAAAACTTTTACAATAATTTATGATTTGAAATAATATAGTCACCAATAGTTTCTTTATTTTTGTCTCTTGCATTTAAAGACACAATTATTTCATTAACATTTTTGCTTTTGAGATTTAAATCATAAATATTCAATTTATTATTTTTAATAAATAAATCGAACTCATTTGAAAAGTTTTCTGAATTTTCTAATAACATCTTTGATATTTCAATAAAGATTATTACTTTTGATTTTTTTATAGTATTAGATAGTCCCTTCAGAGCTAAAAAATCAAAACCTTCAAGATCAAGTTTTATAATTATATTTTCTTTGAGAGAAATTTTTTTATTTTTAAAAACATCATCTAATTTATGAATATTAATTTTTTCATTATTACTATTTTGGGTAAATCTAAATGACCCATCATTTTTAAGATTATCAATATCTTCATTAAAATATGCTTCTGTATTTTTATCTCCAATCCCAATGTTAAAGTAATTTATGTTTTTAATTTTATTAAGATCTATATTTTGTTTGAGTTTTTGAATAGCTTTTTTGGATGCATCAAATGCATAAATATTTTGATCTCCAAACTTCTTTGCAATCGGAATTGAATAAGCTCCAAAATTACAACCACAATCAATAAATGATCCATTATATTTTTTTATATAATAGATTATTTTTTCAACACTTACATTATCCCAGGGTTCTAAATTTTTGAGCATCCATCTACTCAAACTTTTTTTATCGAAGGATGCATAAAACTTATAATTTTTAAAACTTAGTACAAATTCTGATCTTGTTAAAAATTTAAATATTGAAAAATATAAATAATAATTTTTTTTATTTTTTTTGGATAAATATTTGTTGATAATATTTTGAAAAATATTATCTATCATTTTTTTGACTAATTCTTCCAGAAATTTTTTGCTTTTTGAAAAAATTTCTTAATACTTGGATTTGATTTTTCATTTTCAATTTCTCTAAATTGTTCCAATAATTCTTTTTGTTTTTTATTAAGATATACTGGCACCTCTGTTCTTATTTGAACATATAAATCCCCAAAATCTCCTCTTCTCATAAATGGCATACCTTTACCTTTTAATCTAAATTGTTTACCGTTTTGAGTTCCATCTGGAATTTTGATTTTGGCTTTACCCCCATCAATAGTAGGAATTTCAAGAGTAGTTCCTAATGCAGCGTCTGCAAGGGAAATAGGAAATTCAAAAAATAAATTTTCATCGGATCTTTTAAATAATTCATGAGAGTTAACATTAATAAATAAATATAAGTCTCCTGTCACTCCACCTCTAGTGCCCGCCTCACCTTTGCCTGCTAATCTAATTCTTGTTCCATCATCTACTCCTTTAGGAATTGTTACAGAAATTTTCTTTGATGTTTGCTTTTTACCCTGACCATTACAAGCATTGCATGGGTTAGTAATTTCTTCACCATTTCCATTACATTGAGGACAAGTTTGTTGAACAGTAAAGAAACCTTGATTAGATCTTATTCTCCCATTACCTCCACAATATGAGCATCTATCAGGTGAATACCCTGGTTTGGAGCCATTACCTTTACATGTTCCACATTGTTCTGTTGTAGAAAATTTTATATCTTGTTTTTTCCCATGATAAGCTTCCTCTAAAGAAATAGATAAATCATATCTTAGATCTGAGCCTCTGTTGTTTGATCTTCTGTTCCTTGATCTTCCTCCACCGCCAAAATCTCCAAAAAAATCTTCAAATATATCTGAAAAATCTGCTCCACTGAAACCACCAAAACCTCCACCTGGTCTTCCGCCACCATTTTCAAATGCAGTATGACCAAAGTTATCATAGTTTTGTTTTTTCTCTTTGTCTGAAAGTATTCCGTATGCTTCACTAGCCTCTTTGAATTTTTCTTCCGCTTTTGAATCACCTGGATTTTTATCAGGATGATATTTAACAGCTAACTTTCTGTATGCAGATTTTAATTCTTCAGGGCTCGCGCTTTTATTAACGCCTAGGACATCGTAATAGTCTCTTTTAGCCATCAAATTACCCCAGACAATTAAATGTCAGTTTAAGCGCTTTTTTCTTTATTCTCGTCTTTTACTTCTTCGAAATCAGCATCAACAACATTTTCGTCTTTTTTACCTGCATCATCTCCACCATCATCTTTTCCGGATTCAGGTTTTGCACTTTGTTGTGATTTATAGATTGCTTCACCAAGTTTCATTGAAGCTTGAACTAAAGCTTCTGTTTTTTTCTTAATATCTTCAATATCTTCACCCTTTAATGCGTCTTTTACTGAAGTTGATGCATCTTCAATTGCTTTTTTTTCTGCATCAGAAATTTTTGATCCATGTTCTTTTAAATTCTTTTCAGTAGAGTGAATTAGAGTATCTGCCTGATTTCTAACATCAACCGACTCTCTTTTCTTCTTATCAGCTTCTTTGTTAGCTTCAGCATCTTTAACCATTTTTTCAATTTCTTCATCACTTAATCCACCTGAAGCTTGAATTTGGATTTTTTGCTCTTTACCAGTTCCTTTGTCTTTTGCTGAAACATTTACGATACCATTAGCATCAATATCAAATGTAACTTCAATTTGAGGAACTCCTCTTGGTGCTGGCGCAATACCCACTAATTCAAAGTTACCTAGGGCTTTATTATCAGCTGCCATTTCTCTTTCACCCTGTAGAACTCTAATAGATACTGCAGGCTGATTGTCTTCAGCAGTTGAGAAAACTTGGCTTTTTTTAGTTGGGATTGTTGTATTTTTATCAATTAATTTTGTTGAAACTCCCCCAAGTGTCTCAATACCAAGCGACAATGGAGTTACATCTAATAGAAGTACATCTTTAACATCACCCTGTAATACTCCTGCTTGAATAGCAGCACCCATTGCAACTACTTCATCAGGGTTTACACTTTTATTAGGGTCTTTTCCAAAAAAGCTTTTTACTTCCTCAATTACTTTTGGCATTCTAGTCATACCACCAACCATAACTACTTCATCAATTTCGCTAGCAGTAATACCAGCATCTTTTAGAGCAGTCTTACATGGAGGCATAGTTCTGGCAATTAGTTCCTCAACTAAAGCTTCGAGTTTTGCTCTAGTCATTTTTAAATTAATATGTTTTGGACCTGTTTTATCTGCAGTGATGAAAGGTAAGTTTATATCTGTTTGTTCTGCAGATGACAATTCTATTTTTGCTTTTTCGGCAGCTTCTTTTAATCTTTGTAAAGCAAGTTTATCTGACTTAAGATCAATTCCATTATCTTTCTTAAATTCAGAAATTAAGTAATCAACAACAGCATTATCAAAATCTTCACCACCTAAAAAAGTATCACCATTAGTTGATTTAACTTCAAATACACCATCACCCAATTCTAGGATAGATACATCAAATGTTCCTCCACCTAAATCATATACAGCAATTTTTTTATTTTGTTTTTTATCCAAACCATAGGCTAATGATGCAGCAGTTGGTTCATTAATAATTCTTAAAACTTCTAATCCAGCAATTTTTCCTGCGTCTTTTGTTGCTTGTCTTTGTGCATCATTAAAGTATGCTGGAACAGTAATTACAGCTTTTGTTACAGCCTGACCTAAATATTTTTCTGCTGTTTCTTTCATTTTTTGTAAAATGAATGCTGATATTTGAGAAGGTGAATATTTTTCACCTTTAGCTTCAATCCAAGCATCACCTTTTTCAGAATTAATTATTTTAAAAGGTGCAGCTTCTACATCTTTTTTTACCGTTGGGTCGTCAAAATTTCTTCCAATTAGCCTTTTTACTGCAAAAATAGTATTTTCTGGATTTGTAACAGCTTGTCTTTTTGCTGGTTGTCCAATTAATTTTTCGTTCTCATCTGTAAATGCAACAACTGATGGAGTAGTTCTTGCTCCTTCAGTATTTTCTAAAACCTTAGCTTGTGTTCCTTCCATTATGGCAACACATGAATTTGTTGTTCCTAAGTCTATTCCAATAATTTTACTCATAATATAAATGTCTCTCTTTCGTCATATAGGGTTTAAATGTGAAACTACAAGTTGATCTCATAATTATTTATTTTCTGGATTTTCCTGATTTTCCTCGGTTTTTTCTTCTTTAATTGTAACTTTTTTTGACACTCCTACTAATGAGGGTCTAAGTAATCTGTCTTTTATAGTAAAGCCTTTTTGAATTTCTTGAATTATTGTTCCAGGTTCTTTCGTATCATCCTCAATTTCTATCATTGCTTGATGAAAGTTTGGATCTAGTTTTTTGTTAAGGCTATCAATTGGTTTAATGTTATTTTTTTCAAATATTGAGATTAAATCCTTTTTAATAATATCTAAATGCTCTAGCGTCTTTTTTAATGCTTCAGTTTCTTTTAATTTGTCGTCGCTTTCAAGAACATGTTTGGATCGATCTAAGTTATCAATCAAATTTAATGCTTCTTTTGCAAAACTATAACCACCATATTCAAAAGCATCTTCTTTTTCTTTTTCAAATCTTCTTCTTTGATTTTCCATTTCAGCAAAAGTTCTTGCCACTTTATCTTCTAGTTCAGCAATTTTTTCTTCTGGAGTTGGCTCTTTAATTTCTTCTTTAACTTCTTGCTTTATTTCCTGTTTATTTTCTTCGGCTAGATTATCTTCAGGTTTCTCATTTTCTTTTACAGTATCTTCGTTTTGATCTGCAGAAGTGTTATTTTGTATTTCCTCTTTTTCCATAGTACCTTATATGGTAAGCATTTTCTTAATTTCTAGATGTATAAACAAAAAATTAATAAATTATTAATAGGTACTAATAACAAGGGTAAATTACGTGAAATCAAGAGTTTATTGTCTAAAAAAATTAAAATTTATTCTACATCTACATTTAATCTTAGAAGCCCAGTTGAAAATGGTAAGACTTTTAAAGAAAACTCACTGATCAAATCTAAATATTTTTCAAAAAAAACAGGATTGTTGTGTTTAGCTGACGACTCTGGTTTGGAAATAGATTTTTTAAATAAAAGTCCTGGAATTTATTCTGCAAGGTGGGGAGGAAAGTATGGGGACTTTAGTAAAGCCATAAAAAGAGTTTATAGAGAATTAAATAAAAAAGACAAAAATTGGAAAAACAAAAAAATAAAAGCAAGATTTGTTTGTGCACTTTCTATTTCATACTTAAATAAAAAAATTGCTTGTGTCATAGGTAAAGTTGAAGGTCATATTTCACATGAAGCAAAAGGAAAAAATGGATTTGGTTATGATCCAATTTTTATTCCTTTAAGAAAAAGAAAAACTTTTGGAGAAATGAAGCCATCTCAAAAGTATAAAATGGATCATAGATATCAAGCTTTTAAAAAAATTAGAAAATTTCTATAAGTTTTTGATCTTCAATTTTATAAAAATTAAGTCTGTGATAAATTTTATTATTTTTAATATCAAAAATTCCTATTTTTCCTTTGAATGAATTTTTTTTCTTAAAAATTTTATTTAAGTTTTCTATTTTTGAATTCATTGATAAATAATAAACTAAGCCAATAAGGTCATAACTTAATAAAGACAAATGAGTTGGATCTTCGTTAAATGCGTTATAGTACTTTATTTTGTAGCTATCAAAATTTTCTTTATTTATTGATGGATAATATAAAGGTTGGATATCAGTTTCATTTAACAAACTTTCATCAAACCATTGATTTAAAGTTATAAAATATTTATTTTTTGGAAGTACGTCAGTATATAAAAGTGATGTAGATACACTTTTTAGGCTTTCATCAAAATCTGCAATTACAACAGCGTCAAAATTTAAACCACCCAAAGTGTATCTTTTTTCAAGTCTTTTTATTTTTTTTTCTTTATTTGGATCATTTGAATTTTTTATCCTATTTATTTCATCCTCTAAATTTTGCTTTCTTATTTTGTAGTTTGTAATTTCTTCTATTTGTTTTGTCAGTTTTGTAGGCTCTATATTATATTCGTAATCTTTATAAATTTTAATTTTTGAATTTTTCATTCCTTTTTTAACTTCAAATTCATAATCTTGAATTGGTGTTAAAAAAATAGTTCTTTGTATTTGATTAGTTTCTAAAAATTTTTTTATTGTATTAAATTGTGATGTAGAATTAATTCCAGCAGAGATTACATTTTTTGGAAGATCTAAAGTTTTATTTGTTAATGATAAAAAAGTTAAATGCTTCATTTCATCTAAATAAGTTAAACTTTCATAGAACACAGGGCCTATAACAATTTTTATCCCCATTTCACTTAATTCAAATGCTGATTTTAAAGTTTGGTTAGCTTTAGTTGCCGTATCTTTTGGATAGATTTCTATCAGATCATTATCAATATCTTTGACCGCTAATCCAACTGCTTTAATTATCGACTCTCCAATCTCCTTATTTTCTCCTGTCATAGGCACCAATAATCCTATTTTGATTTTTTCTTGAGCATTAACATTTGGAAAAAACAGAAAATAAAAACTTAAAATAATAAAATAAAAAATTTTAATTAATTTAATCATTTTGATGCTAATATAATATTTTTTAAGCTAAATTATGATCATAAAACCACAATTTAAATTAAAAGAATACGAAAATGGTCTTTATTTGGTGTCAACTCCTTTAGGAAATCTAAAAGATATAACATTAAGAGCGATTGAAATTTTGCAGAAGTCTCATTATATTTTATGTGAAGACACTCGTGTTTCAAAAAATCTTTTAAATAAATATCAAATAAAATCAAAATTAATTTCAAATCATAAATTTAATGAAAAAAAAAATGTAGTAAAAATTGTTGAATATTTAAAATCTGGAAAAATAATTTCTTTGATATCAGATGCTGGTACGCCTAGTATTTCTGATCCTGGTTCAATTTTAGTTAATGAGTGTATTAATAACGAGATTAAAATATTTCCCATTCCAGGGCCCTCGGCTGTTGCCGCAGCTGTTTCAATAAGTGGTTTTTCAGATAAATTTTTGTTTTGTGGTTTTTTCCCAGATAAAAAACAGCAATTATCTAATGAATTAAAAAAATTCTCAGAATTTGAAAATTCCTTAGTTTTTTTTATTTCTCCAAAAAAAATTAATAAAATCATACCTGAAATTAAAAAGAATTTTGCAGGAAGAAAGATAGTTTTTTGTAGAGAAATTACAAAAATATACGAAGAATTTATTAGAAAAAATGTTGATGAATTAGAATTATTTGAAAAAGAACCAAAAGGTGAGTTAACTGTTGTTGTTTCTGAAAAAAAAATACCCAAAAAACTATCTCCAAAATTAAGTGAATCAGATATGAATATGATTAAAAAAATGATTAATAAATTTTCTACGAAAGAAATTACAGATATTTTTAGTCAAAGTACTAACGTATCTAAAAAAGAAATATACAATTATTGCTTAGAACTTAAAAATGAAAAATAAAATATTAATTTTTGTTTTAATAAGTTTTATTTTAACCGGATGTGTTGGGGTTGGTTCTAAAGGTCTTTTTGGAACTGGTGTTTCTGTTGCATTAGATCCTAGAACAGTTGGAACTCAAATAGATGATTCTATAATGCAAAAAACTATTAGTGCTAAAATATTAGCTAAAGATAAAAAATATCTTATTTCAGTCAAAACAAAAGTTTTAGATGGTCGAATTTTTATAACTGGAAAAGTAGATAGCCCAGAAGAAAAACTATTAATAACAAAACTAGCCTGGGAAACGAAAGGTGCTAGATCTGTAAGAAATGATATCAAAATTAAAGAAGAATTTAATTTTAAACAGTCCGCAAAAGACGTTTTAATTACTTCTCAACTTAGAACAGCTATAATTGTCAATAAAAATATTAAGGCAACTAACTATCAAATAGATACCTATAAAAAGAAAATTTATATTTATGGAATTGCCTTAACTTCAGAAGAAAAGGATTTAGTTATAAGTGAAGCAAAAGAAATACTTGATGTCGAAGATGTAATTGCCAGTATTATTCTTGTTGAAGATTTAAGAATTCAAAGAGAATAATTATTTGTTGTAATCAATCACTTGGGAAGAATAAGCAGCAATCGATGCTAAATTAAGTATCTCAGAAGTTGATGATCTTAAAGGTGCAATTTCTATCGGAAGCCCAAGTCCAATTAATAATGGTCCAATTACTTTTGTTTCACCTATAGTTTTCATTAATTTGTAAGAAATTGCTGCACTATGTTGTCCAGGCATTATTAAAATATTTGCTTTACCAACTATCTTTGCAAAAGGATAAAGTTCTTCATACTCTGGATTAAGAGCAACATCAGGCTGCATATCTCCATCAAATTCAAAGTCTACTTTTCTTTCTTTTAATATCTCAACCGCGTTTCGAATATGTTTTGTTCTACTAGTAAGAGGTTGTCCAAATGTAGAGTGGGATACAAAAGCAACTTTAGGATCAAATCCAAAAAGTCTAACCACTCTTGCTGTAGATATCGCCATTTCAGCCATTTGTTCAGAAGTTGGATATTCATGGACACTTGTATCACCAACAAAAATAGTTCTCCCTTTATGGACGATCATGTTTAAACCAAACATAATCTCACCTTTTCTTACATCAACAACTTGCTTAATTTTTTCAAGTGAAGCACCAAATCGTCTTGTATTGCCTGTTACAGCACCATCAGCATCACCGCAGGCAACCATACTAGTAGCCCAGACAACCCTATCATTTCTAATCATTCTGTCACAATCTCGTTCTAATAATCCTTGTTCTCTTTGCAATTTTTCAAATAAATGTTTTACGTATCTTTTTCTTTTTTCTTCGTCTTTTGAATTAACAATCTCAATGTCAAAATTTTCACTGTAACCAATATTTTTAATCTGTTCTTTAATTTTACTTTCTTTACCAACCAAGATTGGAATACCTAATTTTGAATTTTTGAATGCTATAGCGGCTTTTAAAGTATTTTCATCTTCACCATCTGCAAAAACTATTCTTTTCTGATTTTTCTTAATAAATGAATTAATACCCTGCATGATAGTAACGGTTGGGTCTAGTCTTTGTTTTAGTTGATCTTTATAAACTTCAAAATCATCTATATTTTTTCTAGCTGCTCCACTATCTATAGCTGCTTTTGCTACAGCTGCTGGTATTACACTAATTAATCTTGGATCAAATGTAGATGGAATAATATAATCTTTTCCATAATGAGGTCTTTCTCCTCCCATAGCTGCAACAACTTCATCAGGAACATCTTCTCTTGCAAGCTTAGCTATTGCATTAGCTGCAGCAACCTTCATTTCTTCATTTATTGTTTTAGATCTCACATCTAAAGCTCCTCTAAAGATATAAGGAAACCCAATTAAATTATTTACTTGATTAGGGTAGTCTGATCTCCCTGTTGCAACAATTGCGTCATTTCTAACCTCACTAATTTCCTCTGGGGCAATTTCTGGATCAGGATTAGCACAAGCAAATATAATTGGATTTTTTGCCATAGATTTAACCATCTCTTTTTTTAGAACACCTTTTGCTGATAATCCTAAAAAAACATCTGCGCCTTTAATAGCATCCTTTAAAGTTCTATGTTTGGTTTTAATTGAATATCTGGATTTCCATTGATCAATTCCCTCAGTTCTTCCTTCGTAAATAACGCCCTTTCTGTCAAGCATAATTATATTTTCAGATTTTACTCCTGAATTTTTAAATAACTCGGTACAAGCTTGTGCTGAAGCTCCAGCCCCATTAACTACAACTTTAATTTTTTTTATTGATTTACCACAAATATCTAAGGCATTAATTAATGCTGCGGTAGTTATAATTGCTGTTCCATGTTGGTCATCATGAAAAACTGGAATATCCAATATTTCTTTTAATTTCTGTTCTATTATAAAACAATCTGGGGCTGCTATGTCTTCTAAATTTATTCCGCCAAAGCTAGGTGCAAAATTTTTAATTGAATTTATGATTTCTTTTGTATCTTTACAATCAATCTCTAAATCAATCGAATCAATATCTGCAAATCTTTTAAATAATACTGCCTTTCCTTCCATCACAGGCTTTGATGCAAGAGCACCTAAATTTCCCATCCCTAGTATTGCAGAACCATTGCTTATTACAGCTACAAGGTTTCCTTTACTTGTGTAATCATAAGCTGCTTCAGGGTTTTCACTGATCTTTTTTACAGGAGCAGCAACTCCAGGTGAATATGCTAAAGCGAGATCTCGCTTTGTTGTCATATTTTTTGAAGAAATAATCTCAATCTTGCCAGGTTTTTTGTCATTATGAAAATCTAAAGCTTCTTTATCTGTGTAATGATCGATTTTTGTTTTTTTCATTTCCGATAACAATAAGTGTACAATTGGGGTAAAATTAAGACTAATATGATTTATGAACTTACTTAAGTCAACAGGTACATTTGGTTTTTATACTATCATTAGTAGATTGCTTGGTTATTTAAGAGATATTTTAATTGCAATTTTTCTTGGAACAGGGATGTTGGCGGATGCCTTTTTTGTAGCATTTAGAATCCCAAATACTTTTAGAAGATTATTTGCAGAAGGCACTTTTAATGCTGCGTTCGTTCCAAGTTATTCATCAGAAATAACTAAGGGAAAAAAACAATCCAACAAATTTGCTAACGATATTTTTAATCTTCTTTTTTTAGGGTTGTTATTTTTTACTATAATAATTGAAATTTTTATGCCTGCATTTGTTTCAATTATTGCTCCAGGATTTGTGGGTGATTTAGAAAAAATGGATGTAGCTATAAATTTAACAAGAATTACTTTTCCTTTTTTATTTTTTATTTGTTTAGCCTCCTTTTTTTCTGCAATTTTAAATTCACATAATAAGTTTGCGGTTGCAGCAGCAGCCCCAATAATTTTAAATATTGTTTTAATTTTAGTCTTGATTTTTTCTAAATCTTTAGGTGATCAACTGGTTTACTATTTATCTTATGGTGTTTCTTTTGCTGGTTTTTTACAATTAGTATTTTTATATAAATATGTATCAAAATATTACTCACTTCAATTTAGTTTTGAATTAAAAGTAAGCAATAAAGTTAAATTCTTTTTTAAAAAACTTTTACCAAGTATCTTTTCCTCTGGAGTTACTCAAATTAATATTTTAGTAGGTACAATCATTGCATCATTTCAAGCAAGCGCAGTTTCTTATTTATATTATGCTGATAGAATTTATCAAATTAACCTAGCTATAGCTGGTATTGCGATTGGTGTTGTAATACTCCCTCAGCTTTCAAAACATGTTCAATCTAGAAAAAAAAATAAGATTTTGCTTATACAAAATAAAGCTCTTGAATTAAGTTTATTCCTAAGTCTTCCAGCGACTATAGCTTTAATCATAGGATCAGAACAAATTATTTCAGCTTTATTTGGCTATGGGTCTTTCAATGAAAATTCGGTGAGCAATTCAAGTTTAGCTTTATATTATTTTGCATTAGGTCTGCCTGCTTTTGCCTTGATAAAAGTTTTTTCAAGTTTTTTCTTTGCAAATCATGATACTAAAACTCCATTTTACATTTCTTTGATTTCAGTATTGGTTAATATTTTTATTAGTTTGTATTATTTTAGTGAAATTGGTTTTATAATAATTCCAATAGCTACATCTATCTCATCTTGGTTTAATTCAATATTGCTATTTTTATTTTTAAAAAATCGACAATTATTTTATTTTAATCAAATATTTTTTATTAAATTTATAAAAATAACTTTTGCATCAATTATGATGGGTTTATTTTTTAACTTTTTGTTAAATTTTTTTCAAAACGAATTAGCATTTAATCAAGCAATTAAATCTTTTTATTTAGTTTTATCTGTTATATTAGGATTATTGTTTTATCTAATTGTGTGTTATTTCATCAAAGCTTTTCAAATGAATGATATTAAATTAAAGTATTAATTTTATGGGTAAAAAAATATTCTCTGGTGTTCAGCCTACAGGCAATCTTCATCTTGGAAATTATTTAGGTGCCATAAAAAACTTTATAGATTTAAATAATGATAAAGATAACAAATGTATTTTTTGTGTAGTTGATCTACATGCCATTACAGTAAAGCAAGATCCTAAAGAATTAAAAAATAATATCCGGGAAACTGTTGCAACTTTTATAGCTAGTGGGATAGATCCAAAAAAAAGTATAATTTTTAATCAATCTAGAGTAGCTGCTCATTCGGAAGGAGCATGGATATTAAGCTGTGTTGCTAGAATGGGCTGGTTGAATAGAATGACTCAATTTAAGGAGAAAGCCGGAAAAGATAAAGAAAAAGCCAGCATAGGATTGTACTCTTATCCAGTTTTAATGGCAGCCGATATTCTTTTATACGATGCTACCCATGTTCCCGTTGGTGATGATCAAAAACAACATTTGGAATTATGTAGAGATATAGCTCAAAAATTTAATAAAGATTTTGAAGTAGAAAATTTTCTTCAAGTCCCTGAACCTTTAATTCAAAAAGAATTTTCAAGAATAATGAGTTTAAAAGATGGATCAAAAAAAATGAGTAAATCAGAGTTATCAGATTTAAGTAGAATAAATTTAACAGATAACAAAGATCAAATAATAAACAAAATCAAAAAAGCGAAAACTGATCCTTTGCCTATGCCGCAAGACTCAAAGGAGCTTGATGAAAGATTAGAAGCAAAAAATCTTTTAGGAATATATTCAAGTTTAACTAATTCTACATTAGAAAACTCAGTAAAAAATTTTGCAGGTAAAAACTTTTCAGATTTTAAAGAACAATTAACAGAAGAACTTGTGAATAAAATTGAACCTATTTCTAATGAGATAAAAAAACTTTTAGGAGATAAAAGTTATTTAGATAAAATTCTTCTAGATGGAGTTGAAAAAGCCAATCTAATTGCATCTAAAAAGATTGAAAGAATTAAAGAAATAGTAGGTTTTTAATAAAAATTTATTATCAAGTTTTAATTTTTAAAATATTCACTATATATAATTTATGTTCGTTCAAATTGAAGTAACACCAAATCCAAATTCTTTAAAATTTCTTCCTGGGAAGAAAGTTTCAAACAGTGGTCCTTATGAAATTACAAATAAAGAAGATATGCAAAATGAATTGGTGAGAAATATTTTGTCAATAAACGGTGTTGAGGGTATTTTTTTAGGTCATGATTTTATTTCGGTAAATAAGAAAGAAAACATTAAGTGGGACGAAATAAAACATATCGTAATTTCTCTAATAAATGATTTTTATGCAGATGGTAAAGAGTTTGTAATTGATGAAAATATAAAAGAGGAAGATTTAGATTTAAGTGAAATTGAGTCAAAAATTGTAAAAATTCTTGAGGAGAAAATAAGACCTGCTGTTGCTAGAGATGGTGGAGATATAAAATTTAAAGAGTTTAAGGACGGAATTGTTAAGGTACAATTACAAGGCAGTTGTTCAGGTTGTCCTAGTTCAACAATGACTTTAAAACAAGGTGTTAAAAATCTTTTATGTCATTATTTACCAGAAGTAAAAGAGGTTGTTGCTATACAATAATTAATTATGAGAAAATATAAAAAATCAGGTTTTTTAAAAAATAAAAGCTTAAATATAGTTTCACGATTTTTTTTAAGTTCTTTTATTATAATTTCTTTTTTTTATGTGGCACCAATAATTATTAATTTTACAGATAAAAATTTTAATAATAAAGAATTTACAAATAATTCAAAAAATATTTTAAATAACACTCTAAGTAGAGATAGATTAATTAAGGAAGATACAAAAGCAGATCTTGATGAAAGAGATTTATTATACGATATTTTAGAAGAAAATAATTCTGAAATTAATCTAGTCAGATATACAACATCTGAGATTGAATCATTGTTTCAAGAGGTTAATTATAATTTAAAAGATGTAAGAGATACAAAATTAGTAAAACCAATAGATATTGGTCTTTTACCAAATGAAATTAAAAATATTGGAAATAGTAAAAAAAGAAAAGATATCTTTATAAAAATTGTTCTTCCTTTAATAGTTAAGGAAAACAATAAAATTAGAGTTGACAGAAAAAGATTATTCACAATTTTAAATAAAAATGGCAATACTGATATTGAAAAAAAATGGTTAGAAAAAAAATATAAACAATACGGTGTAAGAAAAAATGATTTATCTACTTTGAAAGTAAGAATGGATGAAATACCAGTTTCATTGGCAATTGCTCAAGCTGCTAAAGAAACCGGTTGGGGTACTTCAAGATTTGCATTAAAGGGAAATGCTTTATTTGGCCAATGGACATGGTCAGGAGAAGGTTTAAAACCTAAAAACGCAGACGAAGGTAAAGAACATAAAGTTATGAAATTTAATAGTTTACAGCTTTCTGTAAGAGCATATTTGAGAAATTTAAATACTCATTCCTCATACAAGAATTTGAGAAAAGCTAGAACAAACCTTAGAAATCAAAATAAAGCCTTAGATAGTATAATCTTAGCTAAACATTTAGATAAATACGCGGAAACAGGAAGCAAATATATAGAGGTTTTAGAAAAAATTATTAAACAGAATAACTTAAAAGATTTTGATGAGGCGAGATTGCTGCCTTCAAGTAAAGATTTAGAAAGTTTAATTTAATTTTCATTTACTTTTTATAGGAAATTGAACACCAAACCATCTCCATTTTCCATTATCATTCAGAGAACAATTAATTCGACCTCTTCTTGGTTTGAATGGTTCTCTAAATTCAATTGTTAAAGTGTTGTTAACAAAGTTTGTTTTTGATTTCTCCCATACATCTCCCTCATTAGAATAACAATTAATATTAGATAAATTTTTTTGCTCCTTGAAAAATTCAACTTTAAAATTTGGAGGGTTTGTATTTTTGAATAATTGTTTTTCCTCAGGAAGTATTCTTTTATACTCAAGTGGGAAATAATTTATTATTGATTTAAATCTTTTTAACTCTCCGTATTTTTCATTAATTGGAAATCTAGGTAATTCAAATTTGTCTTTATTTAAATCAATTACACCAGAATGTTGACCAAAAGCATATTTGAAATTTCTAGATATATAATTTTTCATAAATTTAGAGTACTCACCAAATGGATATGAAAATAGACTAGGTACATAACCAAGCTCTCTTAGGAAAATTTTATTAGCTGTTTCAATATCTAAGATAAACTCTTCATTACTTACATCTATGAGATATTCATGAGTATGAGAATGATGTCCTATATTTGCAAATTCTTTACCCTCAACCTCTTTAATTTGCTCCCAAGTCATATAACCTCTTTTTCCCACTGGTTCAGTTGAAACAAATAAAATAAACGGAATTTTATTTTCTTTTAGATAAGGCCATGCTTCAGTATAAAAAGATTCAAAAGCATCATCTATAGTTATAAGAATTTCTTTTTTTTGTTTTGGTTTTTTAAACTGTTCATCAAAATTATTTGGATTATGAAAACTAAAATCTGAGTTCTTAATAATATTTATATGTTCCTCAAATATATCCATTTTAATATTGGTAGAAGGGTACTTATTCTCATTAAAACGATGATACATAATTGATAGAATTCCTTCATCATTGGAATAGTATTTGATATTATTTTCATCTGATTTAGAACTGGTATTAGAAAATAAAATAATTATGAATAAACTGATAATTGATGTAGCCAGTGAAAAAATTTTTTTAATGATCATTACTAGTAATGATATTTATAATATTACCAAAGAGAATACTAAAATTAATTATGAAAAATTAACTTTGATTATTAATGATTTTTTAAAGTCCCATCAATTAAACTTGAAAGATATTACTACAATTTATTTAAATAGAGGACCTGGAAGTTTTGCGGGAATTCGAAATTCGTTATCTATAGTTAAAGCATTTAATTTAACTAATAATATTGATTATTATTGTTATAGCATTCAAGATTTTAAAGGTGAAAAAGACATAAAATACGAAAATATCCCTGATTTGTGCGATAAATTTAATATTAAAAAAAATTTGATTAACCCTATTTATTTAAGTTAAAATTATTTTATGTCAGAAACAATAGAACAAAAATGTATAGCAAAAGGGGTTAAATTAACCGATCAAAGAAGAGTAATTGCACAAGTAATGTCCGAGTCTTCTGATCATCCGGACGTAGATGAGCTTTATAATAGAGTGTCTAAAATTGATTCAAAAATAAGTATTGCAACTGTTTATAGAACAGTGAAATTATTTGAAGAGACAGGAATTTTAACAAAGCACGAGTTTAAAGGTGGAAAAGCTAGATATGAGGAATTAAATGAAGGTCATCATGACCATTTAATTGATGTGAAAACTGGCGAAATTATCGAATTTGTAGATGAAGAAATTGAAAAGCTTCAAAAAAAAGTTGCAGAGAAATATGGATATACTCTAGTAGACCATAAATTAGAATTATATGGGGTTAAGAAAAAATCCCAATAATATGAATCAGAAAATATTTATCAAAACTTTTGGATGTCAAATGAATGAGTATGACACAAATAGAATATATGATTCAGTTAAAAAAATTGGTTATGAAAAAACAGAAAAATATGAAGAAGCAAATTGTTATCTCTTAAATACATGCCACATTAGAGACAAAGCAAAAGAAAAAGTTTACTCAGAAATAGGTAGAGTAAAAAAAATTTTTAGATCTAAAAAAAAGCCATTGGTAATTATTGCAGGTTGTGTAGCTCAAGCAGAAAATCAGGAAATGCTTAAAAGAGAACCTTATATAGATTTGGTTATTGGTCCTCAAGCTTATCATAAAATTAATGATACAATTTTAAATTATACTAAAAAAAATAAAAAAATAGAAGAGACAGAGTTTGATGCAGTTTCTAAATTTAAATATTTAAGTAAAATAAAAAATGAAGCTGGAAAAGTTTCATCCTTCTTAACTATTCAGGAAGGGTGCGATAAGTTTTGTCATTTTTGTGTAGTCCCATATACAAGAGGACCAGAATATTCCCGTCCATTTAATCAAATTTTAGATGAAGCAAAATATTTAGCTGATAATGGTGCAAGAGAAATAATTTTACTTGGTCAAAATGTAAATGCTTATGATAATGACAGATACAGACTATCTGATTTGATTTTAAATATTGAAAAATTATCCGAAATTAAGAGAGTTAGATATACAACATCTCACCCAAAAGATATGACAGAGGATTTGATTGAAGCGTATAAAACTTCTAAAAAGTTAATGCCACTTGTACATTTACCTGTTCAAAGTGGATCTAATAAAATTTTAGCATCAATGAATAGAAAACATAGCATTGAGGAATATTTAAGCACTTTTGATAAATTAAAAGAAATTAATCCAAATATAGAATTTTCAAGTGATTTTATTATAGGTTATCCTGGCGAAGAAGATCAGGATTTTAAGGATACTATAAGATTAATTGAAAGGATTAAATTTATAAACTCTTACTCATTTATCTTTAGTCCAAGACCTGGAACAGTAGCTGAAAATTTAGAATTAATCGAAAAAAAAATTTCTATTGAAAGATTAGAAAAAATTCAGAATATTTTATTCGAAAATCAAATAGGAATGAATAAATCATTGGAGGGTAAAGTTATTGATGTATTGGTTGAAAATTTAACCGAAGATAAAAATAAAGCTTTTGGTAGATCTGAGTATATGACATCTGTAATTTTTAATGGTAAAAAGAACGATATTGGAAAAATAGTTCAAGTGAGAATTAAAGATAGCAATAGAAATACTTTATTCGGTGAAGCTATAACTAATTCAGACAAGAAGGTTGCATAGAATTTGAGCGAAATAACAAAAAAAAATATCGATCAGTCTTTAAAATTTGTTTATTCAGACAACAATTCTCTAAGTGTTATATTTCATGACAACAACTTGTTAATGGGTGTTGTTGGGGAATTTAATAAAAATTTACAAGAATTGGAAAAAATCACAAGTTGTAGCTTATATTCAAGGGGAAATTCAATTTTAATAAAATCAACACCTGAAAAGAATGAAAAGATTAAAAACGCTATTCAGTTTTTGGCAAATCAGTTTATTAATAATGGAAGTATAGAGAATAAAGATATAATTTCATCAGTTGATAATTTTATGATTAATGAAAAAGTAAAAAATAATAATATCACAGACATTATCAAAACTCCCAAGAAATCTATAATTCCTAGATCTGAAAAACAAAAAAGTTATGTGAGAGCTTTGAGGGAGAGTGATATTGTAATTTCAGCCGGACCAGCAGGAACAGGAAAAACTTTTTTGGCAGTTGCTGTAGGTTTAACAATGCTTTTAGAAAAAAAGATTGAGAGAATTATTCTTTCAAGACCCGCTGTAGAAGCAGGTGAGCGTTTAGGATTTTTACCTGGTGATATGAAGGAAAAAGTAGATCCTTATCTTAGACCCTTGTATGATTCTTTATATGATCTCTTTGACTTTGAAAAAATACAAAGAATGATTGAGATTGGAGATATAGAGATTGCACCTTTAGCTTTTATGAGAGGCAGAACTCTTAAAAATTCCTTTGCAATTTTAGACGAGGCACAAAATGCTACAGATACTCAAATTAAAATGTTTCTAACACGTATTGGAGAAAATTCAAAAATAGTAGTCAATGGAGATCCTTCTCAAATTGATTTACCAAATAAAAGTATGTCAGGATTAGTCCGATCAAAAGAGTTACTTGGACATTTAAAGGAAATATCCATAGTTGATTTTGATCACTCCGATGTAGTAAGACATCCACTAGTTTCTAAAATAGTAAAAGCATACTCAAATAATGATTAATATTAATGTCTTCTCTGAGGAGAAGGCTTGGTCAAAAAGGCTAAAAAACAAGGATATTTTTTTTAAAAAAATATGTAAAGCTTTTCCAAAAAAATATAAATTTTTAAATAAAAAGGTAACTTTCACATTATTACTTTCAAACAATAAGAATATAAAAAATTTAAATAAGATTTTTAGAAAAAAAAATAAATCTACCGATATTTTATCTTTTCCATTAAATAAAAATTTAAAAATTTCAAATAATACTTATCTTGGAGACATCATCATCAGCTATAATTATCTAGACAAACCAAGATCACAAGATTTAAAATCATTTAAAGAAAAAGTTACTAAAATATTCATACATGGTTTTCTTCATCTTTTAGGATTTGATCATAAAAAAAATAAAGACTATTCGAAAATGTTAAAAGAGGAAAATCTATTATATAAATCTGTGCAATCAAAAATAAATTAAATTGAAAAATAAATTTTATATTGAATTAATTTATTTAATTTTATTAGGGGCTCTTACTTCCTTAAGTTTACCTCCCTTTAATTATGTTGTAATTAATTTTTTAACTTTCAGTTTATTCTATATATTTTTAGTAAAGAAAATTGAGTTTTATAAAAATAAAAAAATATTTTTTCTTTATGGATGGTTATTCGGGTTTGGTTATTTTGTAAGTAATTTATATTGGATATCAATATCATTAACCTTTGATCAAAATTTAAAATTTTTAATACCTTTAACAATAGTTTTAATACCTGGTTTACTGGCTTTATTTTACGCTTTAGTCGCTTACTTATTTGTAGTTTTAAAACCAAAAGAAAATTTGAGTTCATTTTTTCTCTTTTCTTTAATATTTGGAATAGTAGAATTTCTAAGAGGATCAATACTCACTGGTTTTCCTTGGAATTTAATTGCTTATAGTTTCTATAATCAAATAGAAATTTTAAACATCACATCAATCATAGGCACTTATAGCTTTAATCTTTTCTGTATTTCATTATTCACAAGCCCATCAATATTCATTTTAAGAGAAAATAAAAAAGATATTAGTATTTGTATTGCATTTCTTGTTACAACGATGTCATTTTATATACTTGGTTCACAAAATTTAGAAAAATTTAATAATCAACAATTAAAAAAGCTTGATTATAAAATAAGAATTTTAAGTTCAAATATAGGCATAGATAGATTTTATAATAATATTGACCCTATAACAGCAATAGAAGAGCTAATTGAAATCAGCTCAACTAAAAAAAATGAAAAAATAATTTTTATTTGGCCAGAAGGTATAATTCCAGGTATTTCACAAGATCAACTAAAAGAATACAAATGGTTGTTTGAAAATGAATTCAATGAAAATCATTTGTTAGCAATAGGAATTAATAGCAAAGAAGATGATAATAAAACTATCAAACATTTTAATTCATTATCTATTTATGATCACAATCTAAATATAATCAATTCATATAAGAAAATTAATCTTGTTCCTTTTGGCGAATTTTTACCTTTTGAAAAAATATTAAAAAGTATTGGTTTAAAAACAATTACTAATGAGTACCAATCATATTCAAAAGGTGCAGAAAGAAACATAATTGATCTGAAATATAGTAATTTATCAGTGAAAATATTACCTCTCATTTGTTATGAGATAATTTACTCTGGCAAAATTTTCTCAAACAGCAAGTTTGATTATATTGTAAATATTTCTGAAGATGGTTGGTTTGGTAAATCAATTGGACCAGAGCAACATTTAACTCATAGTATTTTTAGAGCGATAGAGAGTGGAAAATATGTTTTAAGATCAGCAAATAATGGTACATCAGCAATTATTAATCCACTTGGAGTTATAGAGCAAAAAGTTGATATAAATAAATCAGGTTACATAGATTTAAGTGAGACAAGAAAAATAGAGCCAACCCTATTTGCAAAATTTGGAAATAAAATTTTTGGATTTGTAATTTTATTGTATATTTTTTTAATATTTTCATTTAAGAAACTTAGAAATGAGTAATTTAAGAAATTATCTTTTCACAAGTGAGTCAGTTTCAGAAGGCCATCCAGATAAAGTGTCTGATAGGATTTCAGATATGGTTGTTGATAGTTATATTTCTGAAGATCCATATTCTAGAGTTGCTTGCGAAACACTAACTACGACAAATAAAGTGGTTTTAGCTGGAGAGGTAAGAGGACCAGAAATTAAAAAAGATGAATTAATTGAAAAAGTAAGAAATTGTATAAAAGATATTGGTTATGACCAAGAAGGATTTACTTGGAAAGAAGCTACAAAAATCGAAAGTCATTTACATTCACAATCAGCTGATATTGCTATGGGAGTGGACTCATCAGGAAATAAAGATGAAGGAGCTGGAGATCAAGGTATTATGTTTGGATACGCATGTAATGAAACAGATGTTTTAATGCCAGCACCAATTCATTATTCTCATAAAATTTTAAGAATGATGGCGGAAGATAGAAAGTCAGGAAAGTTAAAAAATATTGAACCAGACTCAAAAAGCCAAGTAACATTTGAATATGTTGAAGGAAAACCTTCAAAAGTTAAATCAGTGGTAATATCTTCACAACATTCAGCTGATGTTAATCAAGCTCAAGTAAGAGATTTATTAAGACCTTATATGTTAAAATCTATTCCTGAGAATTTTCTTAATGGTTTCAATGAAGATGAGTTTTATGTAAATCCAACAGGTAATTTTGTGATTGGTGGTCCTGATGGAGATTGTGGTTTGACTGGTAGAAAAATTATTGTTGATACTTATGGTGGAGCTGCACCTCATGGTGGTGGTGCTTTTTCCGGAAAAGATCCAACTAAAGTTGATAGGTCAGCAGCTTACGCTGCAAGGTTTATAGCAAAGAACGTAGTTGGTTCAAAAATTGCAGACAAATGTTTAATTCAATTAGCTTATGCGATTGGTGTATCAAAACCATTGTCTATTTATGTGGATTTATTTGATAACGATCTAGATAAAAATAAATTTGTTGTAGAAAAGATTAAAGAAAATTTTGATTTGAGCCCTAGAGGTATTAGAGAAATGTTAAATTTAAATAAACCAATTTATGAAAAAACATCTGCTTACGGCCATTTTGGGAGAGCACCTGAAGAAAATGGTTCATTTTCATGGGAAAAAACTGATAAAATTAATGTTTTTTCTAAATAGTTTCTATTGAATTAAAAAAAAACTTTAATATATTGCAGCTACATTATTAAACTTTACAAAATGGGCTTAAGCCCATTTTTTTTTTGGAGCATACAAAATTATGTTGAATAAAAGAGCAGATAAACTTGAATTATTAAGAATTGCTGAAGCTGTAGCTTTAGAAAAATCAATTGATAAAGAACTAATTATAAGCTCCATGGAAACTGGTATTGCTAAAGCTGCAAAATCAAAATTTGGACAGGAAAATGAAATTAAAGTTTCTATTAATAGAGAAAACGGAGATATTGAGCTTTTTAGAAAATTGATAATCGCTGAAAATCCTGAAAATGCAAATACAGAGATAAAATTAGAGGATGCAATTAATTTAAATGAATTAAATAAAGACAAGTCTATTGGTGACGAAGTATTACAGCCACTCCCTTCATTTGATTTTGGGAGAATAGCTGCGCAAACCGCAAAGCAGGTGATTAGTTTTAATGTAAGAGAAGCTGAGAGAGAAAGACAATTTAATGACTTTATTGATAAGAAAGACTCTATTTTAAGTGGAATTGTAAAGAGATTAGAATTTGGGAATGTAATTGTTGATTTAGGAAGAACTGAAGCAATAATTCAAAAAAATGAATTAATTCCACGTGAAAATATTAAAGCAGGTGATCGTATAAAAGCTTATTGCTATGATGTTAGAAGAGAGCCTAGAGGACAACAAATATTTCTTTCTAGAGCTCATCCTAAATTTATGGAAAAGCTTTTTGTTCAAGAAGTCCCAGAAATTTATGATGGATTAATAGAAATCAAGTCTTCTTCAAGGGATCCTGGAAGTAGAGCAAAAATATGTGTTAAAGCAGTTGATACATCTTTAGACCCGGTTGGTGCTTGTGTAGGTATGAGAGGTTCAAGAGTACAAGCTGTTGTAAATGAACTTCAAGGAGAGAAAATTGATATAGTTAATTGGTCTGAAGATCCTGCTATTTTAGTTTCAAATGCATTATCCCCTGCCGAGGTACAAAGAGTCAATGTTGATAGTGAAAGAAAAAAACTTGATGTAATTCTGACGGAAGAAAACTTAAGTAAAGCAATTGGAAGAAGAGGTCAAAACGTCAGACTTGCAACAAAACTCTTAAATTATGAAATTAATATAATGACTGATGCAGAAGATTCTGAACGAAGACAATTGGAATTTAAAGAAAAAACAGAGAATTTTGTAAAAAATTTAGAGTTAGATGAAACATTGGGCCAGTTACTAGTGGCCGAAGGTTTTTCAACTATCGACGATATCAAAGATAGTTCAGTTGAAAATTTAATGAAGATAGAAGGGATAGAAGAAGATACTGCTAAAGCTTTAATTGAAAGAGCTAAAGAGTTTCATGAAAAGGATCAGGAGGACATTTCTCAGAGAATAAAAGAATTAGGTCTTCAAGATGACTTAATTAATTTAAAGGGATTAACTCCAGGGATGTTAGTTACACTCGGTGAACAAAAAATTTTAAGTTTAGAAGATTTTGCAGACTTAGCATCTGATGAATTAACCGGCGGATATGATGTGGTTAAAGGTGAGAGAGTAAAAATTCAAGGTTATCTGGAAGATTTTGCTCTATCAAAAGAAGAAGCGGATGAACTAATTATGTCTGCGCGAAACATTGTTTATAAAGATTGAGTGATGAGCTATGGAGAAAAAAACAAAATTAACAATTTCAGGCTCAGCCAAAAAATCAATCAAGAACATTGAGATAGCTAAATCTCAAGGAAAAAATTCTGTAGTAATTGAAAAACAAACTGGAAAACTCTCAAGTAGAGGCGGATCATTTAGAACTAGTACAAATAAGTCGAGAACATCCTCAACTTTCAACAGAGGAGTTCCGCCAAAACCTTCATTCAATCCTAAAACACCCTCTATAACAAACAATTTTGAAAAGAGAAAACTAGCAGAACAAAGGGCTACCAAAAGACTTAAAGGAGATAGTGAAAACAAAGATAGAAAGACTTTAAAAGCTGGAACAAAGAAGAGAGAGTTAAAGTTAACTGTATCAAGAGCACTGAGTGATGAGATTGATGCAAAACAAAGAAGTTTAGCATCAGTTAAGAGAGCAAGACAAAAAGAAATTAAAAATGCCACAAAAGATGATTCTCAAGAAAATTTAAAACAGATTAAAAGAGATGTTAATATTCCTGAAGCAATCACAGTAAGAGAACTTGCAAATAGAATGGCTGAACAATCAAGCAATGTAATTAAGCATTTGTTCGGCATGGGTGTTACTGTGACTATCAATCAAACATTAGCTGCAGATACTGCAGAATATTTAGTTAAAGAATTTGGTCATAATCCAATTAGAGAAGAGAAAGCAGAAGAAATAATTCAAAAAATAAAAGCTTCGAGAACTGAAAATTTAAAAAATCGACCCCCAATAGTTACCGTCATGGGTCATGTTGATCACGGTAAAACCTCAGTGCTAGATGTACTCAGAAGTGCAAACGTAGTTTCAGGAGAATTTGGTGGAATAACTCAACATATTGGAGCTTATCAAATTGAGAGCCAAAATAATAAATTAACATTTATTGATACACCAGGCCACGCTGCTTTTACAGAGATGAGAGCAAGAGGATCAAAATTAACAGACGTAGTTGTTTTAGTAGTCGCTGCTGATGATGGGGTTAAACCTCAAACAGTTGAGTCTATTAAACATGCTAAAGTTGCAAATGTTCCAATAGTTGTAGCAATAAATAAATGCGATCTACCAGAGGCAGATCCACAGAAAATAAAAAATCAATTATTAGAACACGAATTGATCGCTGAAGATTTATCTGGTGATACTTTAATGATTGAAATTTCAACTAAAACGAAACAAAACTTAGATAAATTAGTTGAGTCTATAATACTTCAAGCAGAGATTTTAGACCTCAAAACAGATTATGAATCTAAAGCTACAGGTGTAGTTTTAGAGTCAAAAATTGATGTTGGTAGGGGTCCAGTTGCAAATATAATTATTACCACTGGAACACTTAAGAAAGGTGATTTTTTTGTAAGTGGTTTAAAATGGGGAAAAGTTAGAGCAATTATTAATGATAAAGGACAAAATATTAATGAAGCCTTACCTTCAACTCCTGTTGAAATTTTAGGTATTAATGGTGCAGCAAAAGCTGGAGATGATTTTATTGTTCTAGATACCGAAAAAGAAGCTAAAACATTGAGTGAAAATAGAGCTCAAGAAAGTAAAGATGGAAAAAATCCACTAACTTTTGCAACTCAAGATTCTGCTTTCTCAGATAAATCCACAGAAGAATTAAATTTAATTATTAAATCTGATGTACATGGATCATCAGAAGCAATTAAAAATGCAATTAGCCAAATTAAGCATGATGAAGTCAAACCTAAAATAATTTTAGCAGATATTGGAATGGTAACAGAAACAGATGTTACATTAGCTAAAGCTTCAAATGCAGTATTAATAGCTTTTAATGTTAAACCAAGTAAAGAAGCAAAAAAACTTGCTGAAAATGAAAAAATAAAAATATCCTCATACAATATTATTTATGAGGTTTTAGATTATATTAAACAAAGAATGTCAGGATTATTGGCACCTGATGTCCAAGAAACAATTACTGGTACAGCACAAATCTTGGAAATATTTAAAGTTTCAGGTGCTGGAAAAGTTGCAGGTTCAAAAGTAACCGAAGGAGAAATTAATAGTACTTCAGATGTTAGAATTATTAGGGACGGTGCTATTATTTATACTGGAAAAGTTTCATCAATATTTAGGGAAAAAAATCAAGTAAAACAGGTAAGTGGTGGTCAAGAATGTGGAATTACAGTCAAAGATTATATGGATTTCCAAAAAAATGACACAATAGAAGCTTTTAGTGTTACATCTACAGAGAGGTCAATTTAATGGCAGATAGAATAGGAAAACCGGTATCTCAAAGACAGCTTAGAGTAGGAGAAATGATCAAACAGTCTTTAAGCATGATTTTTATAAGAAATGAGGCTAAGGTGCCCAATTTAGAAACGAATACAATAACTGTTACTGAGGTTAGAATGAGTCCAGATTTAAAAATTGCTAAAGCATATGTTCTTCCATTAGGAGGAAAAGATGCGGAGGAAACAATTAATGTTTTAAAACAATACTCGTTTTTAATTAGAAAAATTTTATCACAAAAAGTGGTTATGAAATTTTTACCAAAATTACTTTTTAGAAAAGATGAATCTTTTGAGTATGCGGAAAAAATAGAAAACTTAATAAAACAAACAAATAAATAGGAAGAAAGAGGCATGAATAAAAAGGCACAAGAATTAGCAATGCACGATAAAGATACTGGATCTTCAGAGATACAGATCGCTTTGTTAACAGAGAAAATTGAAACTCTCTCTAAGCACATTAAGCAATTCAAAAAAGACAAACATTCATCAGTTGGATTGTTGAGAGCGGTAAATAGAAGAAAGAAATTGTTAGAATACCTAAAGAAAAATAAAATGGATTCTTACAAAAATGTACTGTCGAAATTGAATTTAAGAAAATAGAAGTCAAGATAGATAGAACGGAATGGAACGAAACGAACGAAACGAAATGGAAATGAAATGTTTAAAGTATACAAGAAGGAAATTGAAGTAGCGGGAAAGAAGATAAGTTTAGAAACAGGTAAAGTAGCAAGACAGGCGGACGGTGCAATAATTGCAACATGTGGTGAGACAGTCGTACTAGCAACAGTAGTAGGAGCAAAAAAAGTAAATCCTGATATGGATTACTTTCCATTATCTGTAAATTACCAAGAAAAATATTATGCAGCTGGAAAAATTCCAGGTGGATATTTTAAAAGAGAAGCAAGACCAACTGAGAGTGAAACATTAATCTCTAGATTAATTGACAGACCAATTAGACCTTTGTTTCCAGATGAATTTAAAAATGAAGTACAGTTATTACCAACAGTAATTTCATATGATAAAGAAAATGAACCAGATATTTTATCAATCACTGCTTCATCAGCTGCATTAGCTATATCAGGAATGCCATTCATGGGACCTGTGGGAGCTTCAAGAGTTGGTTTTATAGATGGAAAATATGTTTTAAACCCATCTAAAACAGAACTAGAAAAATCAAAATTAGATTTAGTTGTAGCAGGTACAAAAGATGCTGTGCTTATGGTTGAGTCTGAAGCAAATGGCTTAACAGAAGAAGAAATGTTAAACGCAGTTAAATTTGGGCATGAGGGATTTGTTCCAGTGATTGAGATGATTGAGGAACTTGCAAAAGAATGCAGAAAACCTGAGTGGACTGTTGAAAAGAAAGATCTATCAGAAGTTAAGAAAAAATTAGAGGAAACTTTCACAGAAGATCTTAAGAAAGCTTTTGCAACAAGAGATAAACAAGATAGATCAAATCAAATTTCAGAGATTACTGATAAAGCTAAAAAACTTTATGAGGAAGATGAAAACTATACTGATCTTGATGTTAACAGTCAGTTAAAAAATCTTGAAAAATCAATTGTTAGAACAGACATTCTAAAAAATAAAAATAGAATTGACGGAAGGGGTTTATCTGACGTAAGACCTATTGAATGTGAAGTGGGTGTTCTACCAAGAGCTCATGGTTCTGCATTATTTACTAGAGGAGAAACTCAAGCGATTGTTGTAGCAACTTTAGGAACATCTGATGACGAGCAAAGAATTGAAAGTTTAGATGGACTTCAAAGGGAACGATTTATGCTTCACTACAATTTTCCTCCTTTTTCAGTTGGAGAAACTGGTAGAATTGGAACAGGTAGAAGAGAAATTGGTCATGGTAAATTAGCATGGAGAGCAATTAATTCCTCATTACCCACAAAAGAAGCATTTCCATATACTTTTAGAGTAGTTTCAGAAATTACTGAGTCTAATGGTTCTTCTTCAATGGCTACTGTTTGTGGAACTTCTTTAGCATTAATGGATGCAGGAGTACCCATTAAAGAACCAGTTGCTGGTATTGCAATGGGATTAATTAAAGAAGGTGACGATTTCAGCGTCCTTTCAGACATCCTAGGTGATGAAGATCATCTTGGTGACATGGACTTTAAAGTTGCTGGAACTAAAGATGGAATTACTTCTCTTCAAATGGATATCAAAATTACAGGTATTACTTTTGAAATTATGGAACAGGCATTAAGCCAAGCTAAAGATGGAAGAGTTCATATCTTAGGTGAAATGAATAAAGCATTATCAGCTTCAAGAGAAGATGTTGGAAAACACACTCCAAAAATGGAACAAGTTAATGTTGATAAAAAAGACATTGCAGCTGTGATTGGAAAAGGTGGAGCAACGATTAGAGAGATTGTTGAAAAATCAGGTGCAAAAGTAGATGTAAATGACGAAGGTGTAGTAACAGTTGCTGCTCCTGATGAAGAGTCTAGAAACATCGCAATGCAAATGATTAAAGACATCACTGCAAAAGCTGAATTAAACAAAATTTATTCAGGTAAAGTAATGAAGATTATGGAGTTTGGTGCATTTGTTAATTTCTTAGGAAAACAAGATGGACTAGTTCATATCTCAGAACTTGCAGATAAAAGAGTAGCTAAAGTTACTGATGTTGTCAAAGAAGGTGACGAAGTAAAAGTTAAAGTGATTGGTTTCGATAGAGGTAAAGTTAAACTTTCTATGAAACAAGCTGCTGAATAATTTATAACTTAAATTATAATTTTAAACCCCTGGAATGAGAGTTCTGGGGGTTTTTTATATTGAAGATAAATTTATTTTTTTTGAGTATTTTTTATTTGGAACATTTTTTATAACTGCTTGGCCACAACGCATTATTCCTCGTTTTTTATCAAATGTCATTTTGGGTTCACCATATAATTTCCATCCATTCGATAATGCCTCAGTTACTCGATTACAAAATTTTGCTGTATCATCATCAGTAATAAATCTGTATCCCTTCATGTATTTTTAACAAAATTTAACTAAATTTTAGGTTATATTTTTAGGATCTGGCATTCCAACCTTGTTATATCCAGCATCTACGTAGTGAATTTCACCAGTAACTCCATTTGCAAGGTCACTTAGTAGATATAATGCTGAATTACCAACATCATGGATATCTACATTTCTCTTAAGAAAAGAATGGTCTTCATTCCATTTATATAGGAATTTTGCGTCCCCAATTGCAGAGGCAGCCAATGTCTTGATAGGTCCTGCACTTATAGCATTTACTCTCATGCCTTTAGCACCCAAATCTCTAGCTAAGTATTTAACACTGGCCTCTAAAGCAGATTTACAAACACCCATTACATTATAATTTGGGATTGCTTTAGTAGATTCGTAAGTTAAAGTTAATAAACTTCCACCTTGTCTCATTACCTTTGAAGCTTCTTTTGCGACTTCAGTAAATGAAAAGCATGAAATTAACATACTTCTTAAAAAGTTTTCTCTAGTCGTATTTAAATATTCACCTGATAACTCTGATTTATCAGAGAAAGCAACTGCATGCACTACAAAATCAATTTCACCCCATTGAGATTTGATATCCTCAAATAGTTTTACTACTTCTTCTTTTTTTTCAACATCACAACTGAATGTGGTGTTTGAATTTAATTTTTCTGCTAAAGGAACTACTCTTTTTTTTAAAGCGTCACCCAAATATGTAAATGCTAGCTCCGCTCCAGCTTCTGAAAGTTTTTGAGATATACCCCAGGCAATAGATCTTTCATTAGCAACACCCATGATTAATCCTTTTTTACCTTTCATCAGACTCATAAACTAAACCTTTTCAAAAATTAAAGCCGCATTGGTTCCACCAAAACCAAAGCTATTTGACATTACTGTATTTAAAGTTGCACCTGTTTCAGTTTTTGCAACAATTGGAAATTTTTTAGCATCTTCATCCATCTCAGTGATATTTGCAGAGCCTGTAATGAAATTATTTTTCATCATTATTAAACAATAAATTGCTTCATGAACAGAAGCCGCTCCCAAAGGGTGACCTGATAAAGATTTTGTTGAACTTATTTTTGGAATATCCTCTCCAAAAGTTTCTTTAATAGCATTAAGCTCAGTTATATCTCCAACTGGTGTAGATGTTCCATGAGTATTAATGTAATCAATTTTATTTTTAGTAGTTGCCATTGCCATTTTCATACATCTAACAGCACCTTCACCTGATGGAGCTACCATATCATATCCATCCGAAGTTGCGCCATAACCAGTTAATTCTGCGTATATTTTAGCACCTCTTGCTTTAGCATGCTCGTACTCTTCAAGTACTAACACACCTGCACCACCTGCAATTACAAAACCATCTCTAGTTTTATCATAAGCTCTAGACGCAGATTGTGGAGTATCATTGTATTTTGATGATAAAGCTGTCATAGCATCAAACATTGCTGTCATTGCCCAATGAATTTCTTCACTTCCACCTGCAAAAACAACATCCTGTTTACCCATTTGAATTAATTCCATAGAATTTCCTATGCAATGACCACTTGTTGCACATGCAGAACTCATTGTGTAGTTAGTTCCTTTAATTTTAAATGGTACGGCAAGTGTTGCTGAGGCAGTACTGGCCATAGTTCTTGGAACAATAAAAGGTCCCATTAATTTTGGTGTCTTAGCTCTAGTTTTATCTGCAGCTAAAATTACATTTTCTATAGAAGGTCCCCCTGAGCCCATCACAATTCCAGTTTTAAAATTACTTACTTCACTTTCTTCTAATCCAGAGTCTTCAATAGCTTCTTTCATTGCAATATAATTATAAGCTGAGCCTGAACCCATAAACCTAATTGTTTTTCTATCGATATGATCTTCAAGTTTAATATTTGGCTTACCATGAACATGGCTTTTTAAATTGTGCTCCTTGTATTCCTCAGCATAAGAAATTCCTGATTTTGAATTTAATAAAGATTGATGAACTTCTTCTTGATTATTTCCTAAGCAAGAAACTACTCCTAAACCAGTAATAACTACCCTTCTCATTATTTAAATAACCCTACTTTTAAACCTTCTGCTGAATATATTTTTTTATTATCTGCAAGAACAATTCCATTTGCAAGTCCTACAGTTGTTCCTCCAGGAGACATAATTTTCTTCATATCTATTTCATATCTTACATTTTTTACACTCTGCAAAACTTCACCTGTAAATTTTACAGTACCCACTCCTAAAGCTCTTCCTTTCCCGGGATTTCCTAGCCAACCTAGAAAAAAACCTACCAGTTGCCACATGGCATCTAAACCTAAGCACCCTGGCATAACCGGATCTTTTTTAAAATGACAATCAAAAAACCAAAGATCATCTTTAATGTCTAATTCAGCTTTTAAAGAGCCTTTATTAAATGCACCATTATTTTCATTGATTTCAGTTATTCTGTCAAACATAAGCATTGGTGGGAGGGGTAATTTAGCATTACCAGGACCAAAAAGTTTACCATTTCCACAAGTTATAAGATCATCATAGGAATATGCGTTTTTTTTCATAATTTGAGCTCCCTTAATACTTGATTTAATCCCAATATAATATAATAAAACAGTATATTTTTATTCATACTTTAGAATAATTATAAAAAACAATGCCAAAAAACTGCAATTTTATTGAAAAATTAAGAGAAGTTGGGCTTAGACCGACCAAGCAAAGAATAAAAATTTGTGAAGTTTTGTATAATAGAGAAAAAACTTTCCATTTCACAATCAACGATCTTGTTAAAATGATATCTGAAAAAATGAATGAAAAGATATCTCTAGCCACAGTTTATAACACAGTTCATGCATTTGAAAAAAAAGGATATTTAAAAGAAATTTCAATCGATAGTCACAAAAGTTATTTTGATACAAACACATCATCTCATCATCATTTTTTTGATGAAGATACACACGAGCTAATTGATTGTGATGAGAGTGATATAGACAAAATAAATATTAAAAAAAATATTACAGGAAAAAAAATAAATTCTGTTGAAGTGTTGGTTAGAGTTGCGAGTGATAATCAAACTCAAAAATAATTCAATTAAATCATACACTTAAAATCTACATTATAATAATTCTAAACTATTGACATAATGTCAATATGCATTATATGATCTGCTAATCATTAAAAAGGAGAAAAAATGTCTTTAAAAGGAAGTAAAACAGAGGAAAATTTAAAAGAAGCGTTTGCTGGTGAAAGTCAAGCAAACAGAAGATATCTTTATTTTGCACAAAAAGCTGACATAGAAGGTTACAATGATGTAGCTGCAGTTTTTAGATCAACAGCCGAAGGTGAAACTGGTCACGCACATGGTCATTTGGAGTATCTAGAAGAAGTTGGTGATCCAGGGACTGGAATGCCAATTGGTGAAACAAAAGCAAATTTAGCTTCAGCAGTACAAGGCGAAACTCATGAGTATACTGATATGTACCCTGGTATGGCTAAAACAGCTAGAGAAGAAGGTTTTGAAGAAATTGCTGACTGGTTTGAAACTTTAGCTAAAGCTGAAAAATCACACGCTGGTAAATTTCAAAAAACTTTAGAATCTATTAGCTAATCAAATTTCTTAGTGGGCGACTAACGCCCACTAAAAACAATTCAAATTTCAAAAAAACTTATTATATGAGCAAAGAAGGAAGTTTAGGTGCACCTATACGACATCCTATAGATTTTGAGCATCCTGATTTTTTAAATCCTGAAAAATTAGATACTGAAATGAGAAGAGTATTTGATATTTGTCATGGATGTAGAAGATGTTTTAATCTTTGCGATTCATTTCCAAAGCTATTTGATATGATAGATGAATCTAAAAATGAGGATGTTGAAAGCTTATCTAGCGATCAATTTGCCCCTGTTGTTGATGCATGCACTTTGTGTGATATGTGTTTTATGACTAAATGCCCATATGTTCCACCTCATGAGTTTGATTTAGATTTTCCACATTTAATGTTGCGATATAGAACAGCTCAAAAAAAATTAGGTAAATTACCAAGGGTACCAACACAATTAGCCCAAATAGACCGAAACGCCAAAATTGGTGTAATGTTCTCAAAAATAATTAACTGGGCATCAAATGTTAAAAATAAATTAATTAGAAAAATATTGGAACTTATTGCAGGAATAGATAAAAGAGTTCAACTACCAAAATATAACTCAGAAACTTTTTCAAATTTTTTTAAAAAAAATAAAGATAAGATAAATTATCTAACACCTTCTAAAGATAGAAAAGTAGTTATTTATTCAACTTGTTTTGTAAATTTTAACAAAAAAAATACGGGTGTTGCTGCTTTAAAAGTTTTGAAAAAAAATGGTGTAGAGGTTCAAGAAGCTTATCCTGGTTGTTGTGGGATGCCATTTTTAGAACAAGCAGATCTGCCAAAAGTTGTCGAACAAGCGAAAAAAGTTTCTAAGGATTTGATCGAATGGATTGATAAAGGATATAAAGTAGTAACCTTAACAGCTAGTTGTGGATTGATGTTAAAATTCGAATGGCCTTTGTTATTACCAAACGATGAAAAAATAAAAAAATTATCTGTAAATGTAATGGATATTGATGAGTATGTTGTGGATATTGCAAATAATGAGGGATTAGCAGAAGGATTAAATGAGATTGATGGGGGAGTAACTGTGCATCATGCTTGTCATGCTAGGGCACAGAATATGGGTATCAAAGCAAGAGATATGTTAAAACTAATACCAAACGTTAAAATTGATGTAGTTGAAAGATGTGCAGGTCATGGAGGAACTTTTGGAGTAATGAAAGAAACTCATGATTTAGCAAATAAAGTTGGAAGACCTACAGTTAGACAAATAAAAAATAAAAATAATAAGTATATGGCTTCTGATTGTCCTTTAGCTGGTAAACATTTAAAACAGTTAGAAGTTGACACAAATATATCTAATGATGAGGCACTACATCCTATCGAATTGATGGCAAAAAGTTATAACTTATGATCATGCCGAGAGAAAAAAGAGAAATTCAAAAAGAAGACATCATACCTTTAGATGTTTATATAGAAAAGAGACGTGAATTAAGAAAAAATATTGTTGACTATAAAAAAAATAGAAGAGTTGCTTTAGGACCTTATGCCACTTTTTATTTTGAAAGTTATGAAACAATGTTAGCTCAAGTACAAGAAATGCTATATATTGAAAAAGGCGGCGATGAGCAACTTCAGGATGAGCTATCTGCCTACAATCCCTTAATACCTAATGGTAAAGAACTAACTGCAACTTTAATGTTTGAAATAGATAACCCTATTTCAAGAGCTGCGTTTCTTGGAAAAGTTGGTGGAATTGAAGAAACAGTATTTATGAAAATAAATGGTGAGAAAATTAAAGCAGTTCCTGAAGAAGATGTTGATAGAACTTCTTCTGAAGGAAAAGCTTCATCAGTACAATTTATTCATTTTAGTTTTACTGATGATCAAATAGAAAAATTCCAATCCAATAGCTCAGAAATTGAGCTTGGAATTGATCATAAAGAATATTCTCATAGCACAAAATTATCTAAAGAAAATATAGCCTCATTATCCGCTGATTTTAATTAATTTAGACCCCAAATATTATCTCTTTTAATCCAACCTTCAAATTCTTCTGATGTAATTTTGCACCAGTTTTGTTCACACTTTTCTATAATTAGTAATCTTCCTTTTTTTATTTGAGCAACTGGTTTAGCAAAAGATGTAGGTTTTTTAAATAAAACTTTATCTTTTGCGGCTATTACTGAATTACTTTTTTTTAATTGTGAAATATGAATCCATCCGTTGTTATTTTTAAAATCAATGATTCGTCTAAAATTTTCCTTTTTATCGATTTGTTTTAAAGGTAAATTTATTTTCTTATAAACATACTTGATGTCAGATTCAAAACTTGGTCCATAGCGTACGTTCACCTTATTTTTTTTAAGAGAAACGAATATTTCTCCTGCATTACTTGAGGTAATAAAGAATATTAAAAGAGAGAATATAAAAATATTATATATTAGATTTTTTATTTTCACTTTTCTTTGTTTTATTTAATTTAACTTTTCTAAAGTTTAAATTTAATAAATCTATAATAAGAATAAATCCATTTAAATTTTGACCAATTTTTAATATTTTTTTTAAAACTTCATTAGCTAGCAATGTTCCAATTGTTCCTGCTACTGGTCCCAATATTCCTTCATATTCACAGTTTAATATTTCATCAGTAATAACTTCCTCTTGATAGAAGTCTCGTAAAGAAGGAGTATTTTTATCTACAAAATCAAAAGTAAAAATATGGCCATCAAATTTACTAATTGCTCCAGTCACAAGAAATTTTTTATATTTTAAACTTAAATCATTTATTAAAAATTTACTTTCAAAATTGTCAGTACCATCAATAATGAAGTCATAATTTTTTATTATTTTTTCAAATTTTACTCTATCAATTTTAAAGTTATAAAGATTTATTTTTGTTTTTGGGTTTATTCTATTTAGTTTTTTTTTTGCAATTATAACTTTTGAGTGATTTAAATCTTTTTCATCATATAAACTTTGTCTATGAATATTTGATAGGCTAACGATGTCATGATCAACAATTCCTAGTTTCCCAATGCCAGATCGGGTCAAAAAATCAGCTGCTGGACATCCTAGACCACCCATCCCAATTATTAAAACCTTTGAGTCTAGGATTTTTTTTTGTCCTAGTGGACCTATGTTTTTTAAAATTATTTGTCTAGAAAATTTATTTATTTCTTTTTTGCTTAAATTTTTGCTCATTTTCCAGTAGAGCCAAAACCACCTTCTCCTCTAATTGTTTCTGGTAGATCATTAGTTTCCTCAAGATCCATTTTGATTACAGGAGTTAAAATCATTTGTGCTATTCTATCCTTATTATTTATCAAGAAACTATTTTTCCCGTGATTAAAAAGGATTACTTTTATTTCTCCCCTGTAATCACTATCAATAGTTCCAGGTGTATTTAAAACACTTATACTGTTTTTTGCAGCTAAACCAGATCTTGGTCTTATTTGGATTTCGAAATCACTTGAAAATGCAACAGCAAGCCCTGTTGGAACTAAACATGATGAGTTTGGTTTAAGATTGATGGGTTCTTTTACTAATGCCATCAAATCCATGCCAGATGCACCTTCTGTTTTGTAAGCAGGTAATTCAACCGCAGGGTCTAACTTTTTGATAAGAACTTTTGCCATTAATTTAATTGATCAATTATTCTATCAACTATTTCATCAGAAATTCCAGATTTTTTTTTATATGAAAGTTTTTCTTTTTTAACATCTTTGTTTTTATAATGAATTGTTACTTCATTATAATCAGAATTAAATCCTATATCTTTATTTGATACATCATTAGAAATTATCCAGTCACAATTTTTCTTGTTTAATTTTTCCTCTGCATTTTTATCGATCTGATTAGTTTCTGCTGCAAATCCTATTACAAGTTCAGGTCTCATAGAGTTATGGTTAGACACATAATGAAGTATGTCTACATTCTTTTCTAAATTTAAGTTTAAGTTCTCTTGCTTTTTAATTTTATTTTTATACTTTTTGTTAATCTTAAAATCAGCTACTGCAGCAGAAAAAATTACTACATCAACAGGTAAATTTTCTTGAGTAGCAACTAACATTTCATCTGCTGTTTCAACTTTTATAAGATTAATATCCTTAGTTATTTCTAGATTAGTTGGACCTGATATTAATGTTGTATCAAAACCTTTTTTGGATAATGATTTTGCTAATTCATATCCTTGTTTGCCACTTGATTTATTTGTAATAAAACGAACTGGATCTATGTACTCATTAGTTGGACCTGCTGTAACTAATGCTTTAAATTTTTTACTATTTTTTTGAGTTAAGAAATATTTATCAACTTCTTCAGCAATTACTGATGGGTCTGACATTTTACCCTCTCCATATTCACCACATGCCATATCACCAACATCTGGACCTATTAGTTTATATCCAAATCCTTTTAATTTTTTTATATTTGTTTTAGTACTTGGATGCTCCCACATTCTTACATTCATTGCTGGTGCTAAAATAATGTCTTTATCTGATGCCAAAACAACAGTGGATGCTAAATCATCAGTTGTTCCTTGAGCCAGTTTCGAAATTGTATTTGCCGTTGCAGGTGCAATTACAATTATATCTGCCCATCTTGAAAGTGAAATATGATCCATTTCAGCCTCATTTTCTACACTAAATAAATCACTATAAACTTTACCTTGAGAAAGTGACGTTATTGAAAGCGGAGTTACAAACTCTTTTGCACTTGTTGTAAGAATTGTCTTTATTTCTGCACCATTCTTTTTAAAAAGCCTAATTGTTTCAAGACTTTTATAAGCAGATATTCCTCCACAGATAATAAATAGTATATTTTTATTTAACAAATTTTTCATTTGCAGAATTAAAATACTATAAGACCAAAAATTACAAGAAGTAATAAACCAATAATAGATTGATTTCTAAATGCTATCATTTCTGATTTCTTATCATTCAGAGCGGTATAAGAATTTGAGTTTTGTGGAATTTGACCACTAGCTAAAAATGTTAATGCTTGATTTGCTTTATCCATAATCTCAGGAAATTCTGGCAAACGTTTAATAACTTCAGATGTATTTTTTAAAGTTTCATTTAAATTATTAATTGGGTCTTTTGTTTCTTTAAGCCAATTTTCTAGTACAGGCCTTGAAGTTGTCCAAATATTTGTGTTTGGATTTAATTTTCTTGCTACACCTTCAACAACAACCATAGTTTTTTGCAACATTAACAATTGAGGTTGAGTTTGCATATTAAACTTTTCTGTTACATCAAACAATTGTTTGAGTAATTTACCTCCTGAAATATCTTTTACCTCTTGACCAAATATAGGTTCACCAATAGATCTCAAAGCTTGAGCTAAATCATCGATTGGCACTTCTTTAGGAACTAATCCAGCAACCAAGTGAACTTCAGCTACTTTGCGATAATCTCTTTGAATAAATCCAAATAAAATTTCTGCTAAAAACCTTTTACTAAGTTTATCTAATCTACCCATAATCCCAAAATCTATAGGGACAATCTGGCCACTATTATCAACAAAAATATTTCCTTGATGCATGTCTGCATGAAAAAAACCATCTCTTACAGCATGTCTCAAAAAATGTTGGATAATATCTTCAGCTATTTTATTAGTATCCAAATTTCTTTTCTTAAGCTCCTCAGCTTCTCTTATTGAAATTCCATCTATCCAATCCAAAGTCATTACATTTTCACTTGTAAAATTCCAATAAATCTCAGGAACTTTAAATCCAGCATCATTTTTTGTATTTTCTGCATATTCATTTGCTGCAGCAGCTTCGAATCTTAAATCCATTTCAAGATTAGTTATTTCTTTAAGTAAAAAAACAACTTCAACAAGTTTTAATCTTTTTGTTTTTTTTACAAATGACTCAATAATAAATGCAAATAGCATCATCGCATCTATTTCTTCATTGAATATTTTTTTTATATTTGGTCTTAAAATTTTTATTGCTACATCTTTAATAGTTCCATTGTCATTTATTTTTGCTTTATGAACTTGTGCAATCGAAGCAGCGGCAACTGGTTCACTTAAATCAATTATAGAATTAAACGCATCGATTCCGAGATCTTCTTTAATAATTTCTTTTGCTTCATGAATTGAAAAAGGGGGCAATCGATCTTGAAGTTTTTCTAGCTTTAAAGATAATTCTTCTCCAATTATATCAGGTCTAGTAGCAAGAAATTGTCCAAGTTTGATGAAAGTTGTACCCATAGATTCTAATGACCTAGATAGTCTTTCTCCATCATCTTCAATTAAATTATTTTGCTCTTTTTTTTCAAATGAAATGGATAAAATTTGGAACAATATTGTTATAGCTAAAGGAGGTTTTTTAAATTTTGATGAAATTTTTAAAATATCTGATTTTGCAATTTTTCTACCCAATTTAAATAAAGTAATAAGTCTTTTAATCATCAAATTTTCCAACCACTATGAATTGAAACAATACCACCAGAAAGATTTCTATAAGAACATTTATGAAAATTATTTTTTTCCATCAACTCTATTAATTCATCTTGATTAATAAATTGTTCAATACTTTTGATTAAATATTCGTAAGGTTCTTTTTCTCCAACTACAAACTGACCAATAATAGGAATGAGTTTTGAATAATTTTTATATACAAAATCAAGATTTGAGTTTTGAATTTTAGAAAATTCTAGACACAGATAGCGTCCACCAGGCTTTAAAACTCTATAGGCTTCTGAAAGTGCTTTATTTAAATTTTTTGTATTTCTTAGCCCAAAGCTAATAGTGTAATAATCAAATGAATTTTCTGTTATTGGTAATTTTTCTGCTTGAGAAATAACCCATTTTACATTTTTGTAATTTGATAATTTTTGCTTTCCTTGACTAATCATTCCTTTATTAGGGTCTACACAAGTAATTTCAGCCTCTTTATTTGTGCTATCTAAAAATAACTTTCCAACATCCCCCGTCCCACTTGCAACATCTATTAATTTTCTATTAACTCTCGGATTCATCATATTGATTAAACTTTTTTTCCAATATCTATGTACACCCATAGACATAAAGTCATTCATCAAGTCATATTTGTTGTAGACCTGATTAAATACATTTTCTACAAGTCCTTTTTTATTTTGAAGATTTTGTTGCATAAAAAAATATATATTGAATATAGTATCAAATGCCAGAATTACCAGAAGTAGAAATTGTTAGACAATCCCTTCATAAAAAGATCAAAAAAAAAAGCATAAAAAAAGTAATAATCAGAAACAGGAATTTAAGGTTTAAAATACCAAGTGATTTTGAAAGTTTTCTTAAAAATAAAAAAATAATTGAAGTTAGTAGATTTTCTAAATATTTGATTATCCATTTTCAAAATGAAGATTATTGTTTAATCCATTTAGGAATGTCAGGAACCATTCATATTCTTGATAAGAAAAAGCCTCTAAAATTTACGAATACTAGTTTTTATCATTCACCCTTTTTACCTAAAAAACACAATCATGCAGAGTTTATATTTGATAGCTTGAAAGTAATTTATAATGATCCAAGACGTTTTGGATTTTTTGAAATAATTAAAAATTATCAAGATCTACAGAGAAGATTTAAATCAATGGGCCCTGAACCATTTAGTGACAAATTTAACTTAAATTATGTAGTTAATTATTTTAAGAAAAAAAATAAGGATATAAAAAGTTTCTTAATTGATCAGAGATTTGTTTCTGGAATAGGTAATATTTATGCAAGTGAAATTCTTTTCGCTAGTAAAATAAATCCATTTAAAAAGGCAAAAAGACTTAACAAAAATGAATGTTTAAATATTATTTTAAATTCTAAGAAAATACTTCAACAGGCAATTAATAAGGGAGGTTCAAGTATAAGAGATTTTAAAGATATTTCAGGTAACAAAGGTAACTTCCAAAAAGAGTTTAAAGTTTATCAGCAAGACGGTACTGGTTGTAAGCGTAAGCATTGCAAGGGTATTATAAAAAAAAAAATAACATCAAATAGATCAACTTTTTTTTGTATTTCTTGTCAAAAATAGTTAAATATTTAGTTGACCACTTTAAATTCTCAAGCTATACCCCTGCGCAGATGGCAAACACAAAATCAGCAATCAAAAGAATTAGAAGAATTTCTAAACAAACAGCGGTAAATAAAGCTAGAAAGAGCAGATTTAGAAACGCTCTTAAGAAAATGAACCTTCTAATTGATGGTAAAAAGAAAGATGAAGCCCTTAAATTTCTACCAAAGTTAAACTCTGAGTTGATGAAAATTGCAAAAACAGGAATAATAAAAAAACAAAATGCTTCTAGGAATGTTTCTAGAATAACAAAAAAAATTGCTGCAATCTAAACGTTAGTATAAATTTTCAAACAACTCCTGATATCCACATTATATATTTAAGTTTTGTATCAAGTTACTATATTTAGATTTAGTAAATATTTGGATTATCGCCATTCAATCTATATTTGATTCAATTTTAATTCAATCAATTAATTGATTCAATCTATATTCGATTCAATTTATAATTTTAAATTTAAGTTTAATTTAAAATTTATTTTTTAAAATATAAATCACAATCATAGATTTTATTTTTTTTTAAATTTCTTTATTAACTTGTTGCAAATTTTTTTAAATAGTTCTAACTGAGATTTCCCCTTAAGTTATGAATAAATTAACAAATACAAAAAATATTAATAATTTTTCTTCTGAAAGCTTCGAATGGAAGCAAGTACAGAATGAAATGAAAAATAAACTAGGCTTAGAAGTTTATGAGAGCTGGTTAAAAAAGATTTCTTTTGTAGAGGAATTTAATAATTATTTATTATTATCAGTTCCAACAAGATTTATTAGAGATTGGATTACATCAAGGTATTTAGACCAAATATTACAGATAATTAAGGTATATAAAAAAGACATTATTAGAATTGAGTTCAAAATAGTTGAAAAAACTCAAGATACCACTTTAAAGGAAAATAATATTAATGAGAACAATACTAATGAAAAAGTTTCATTTATAAAAGACTCTTACCTTCAATATAATAGAATTGATCCAAACAAAAGATTTGATAATTTTATTACAGGTTCAAGTAACAAATTAGCTTACGAAGCTTCTTTAAAAGTTTCTGAAAATATATCTCACTATAATCCACTTTATATTTATGGTGGTGTTGGAATGGGAAAAACTCACTTATTAAATTCAATAGGTTTAGAACTTAAAAAAAATAATAAATTAATGTTTATTTCTGCAGAACGTTTCATGTATCAGTTTGTGAAATCAATTAAATCAAACGACATGGTTAAGTTTAAAGAATATTTTAGAAATACAGATATTTTATTAATCGATGATATTCAGTTTATAAGTGGAAAAGAGGTTATGCAGGAGGAGTTTTTTCATACATTTAATGCATTACTTGATAAGGGATCTCAAATAATTGTATCATCTGATCGAGCACCAAACAAATTATCAAGGATTCAAGAAAGAATTAAATCAAGATTTTCCGGCGGATTAGTTGTTGATATTCAAAAGCCGGACCTTGAGTTAAGAAAAAAAATAGTTGAAAAGAAAACTGAAGAATTGAATGGTTTGTATTCCGAACAATTACAAGTTTCTAGAGAAATTCAAGATTTTATAAGTAATGAAATAACTGGAAGTGTAAGAGAATTAGTTGGTGCAATAAATAGAGTTGTTTCATTTTCAAGAATCTACAACAAAGTCCCAAATCTTGCTGAAACTAAAGTAGTTTTAAAGGATTTATTAAATTTAGCGGAAAATAAAGTTACAATAGATCTAATTCAGACAATTGTTTGTAAGTTTTTCAAAATCAGTAAAAATGAAATGCTATCTTCTAGAAGATCAAGATATTTAGTAAGACCTAGGCAAACAGCAATTTATTTAACTAAAATTTTAACTTCTAAATCATTACCTGAAATTGGAAGAGAATTTTCTAACCGAGACCATACAACAATAATTCATTCGGTAAAAACTATTGAAAAGATAAAAGAAAAAGATCCTGAGATGGTTGATAATATAAATAAATTAAAAAACCAGATTTTATACAATAATAAAGAAAATGAAATTTAACGTTAATCAACAAGACCTTCAACAAGCATTAAATTATTGTCAAGGTGTGATTGAAAAAAGAAGCACATTACCAATACTTTCTAATATTTTGTTAGATGCAAGTAATTCAAAACTTATGATCACTGCGACTGATCTAGATTTAATATTTATACACCAATTAAATAATGTAGAAATTCTAGAGGAGGGCAAAACAACTACAACTTCCTCAATCATGTATGATATTATAAGAAAGTTTAACTCAGGAAAAAAAATAAATCTTTCCCTAACAGATATAAGTAAATTACAAGTAGAGTCTGAAAAATCTATTTTTAATTTGAATTGTATAAGTGCAACAGAATTTCCACTGACAGATGAAAATTTTAATCAAAATGAATTTATAATTAAATCAAAACAATTATTGAAATTATTAAATAAGTGTAAATTCTCAGTTTCTAATGACGAAACAAGGCATTACCTAAGTGGAATTTATCTTCATCAAACAGAAGTTGAAGATAAAAATTATTTAACAGCAGTTGCAACTGATAGTCATAGAATGTCTATTTCAAAAATTAGATTAGAGGAAAAAATCGATTTTGATCCAATAATTTTACCTAAAAAAACAATTTTTCAACTTTGCTCTTTATTAGATAGCTATGATGGAGATGTAAAAGTTTCAAATGTGAAATCAAAAATAAAATTTGAATTAAATAATAGTATTTTAATTTCGAAACTTATTGATGGAAAATTTCCTAATTACATTCAAGTTATACCTAAAAATAATCAAAAAAAATTAGAAATAGACTTAAAATTATTTTTAAATTCAGTTGATAGAGTTGCATCTGTTTCATTAGATAAAAAGGATGGTGTGAAATTTAATTTATCTAAAGACACTTTAGATCTGTCAGTAAATAATACTAACAGTGGTGATGGTAAAGAAACTTTAACTGTTAAGTTTGATCATGATTTAGAGATAAGTTTTAACTCTAGATATTTGATAGATGTTGCTTCACAACTAGATGGAGATAGAGTTGAAATTTTTTTTAATGATACTGGTTCACCAGCACTGATAAAAGATCCTGGTGATTTTGATAGTATTTTTGTTGTTATGCCCATGAAGGGCTAATTAATTAAATCTAACTCTGAATAAATATTTTTTTCAAGAATTTGAATAAAATTTTCTTTTGTTAAACCAGAAGAAATTGGTTTTAGAATGGAGATTATAATAGTTCTATTAGATTTTTTTTCACCTTTTTTAGGCCACACATATCCAGAGTTAATTGCAACTGGCTGACAAGAAACATTTAGCTGTTCATAAATTCTTGAGGCACCTTTTTTAAAAGGCGGTCTTTCATTTGGAAGAACTCTAGTTCCTTGAGGAAAAATAATTAAAGGTCTATTAGAGGTAGCCATCATTTTTGAAATATCATCAAAAAAACCCAAGTTATCTTTTGTAATTTTGTTTCTTTTTATTGAAATTGACCCTATTTTTTTTAAGTACCAACCAAATATTGGAATTAACAATAATTCTTTTTTTAGAATAAATACAGGTGAGTTAAAGATTGTTTGTAAATAAAAAGTTTCAAACATTGACTGATGAGATGCTGCTATAAAAAATTTTTCATTATTAATAATATTTTCTTTTCCTTTGATTGAAATTTTTACTGACAGAACAAATCTTAAACAAAAACTAGCCCAGTGGCCCATTAATTTACCTCCTATCAAAACTACCTGTTTAGGCAAAAAAAATGATGGTAAAAAAATTATCGAAATAAAAATGATTCCAGTGAAAAACAATATTGAAAATAAAAAGTTTCTTATCATTTTTGTCAAAAGCTAAATTATATCTTTATGCTTTTGTCTTTTTCTTATTACTTTAATTTTTGATCCCTTTATTAATAATTCTATTGGCTTAGGTCTTAAATTATAATTTGAGCTTAGTGACATTCCATAAGCTCCCACATCACATATTGCTATTAAATCTTTTTCATTCAAAACTTGAAATTTCTTTAATGTAACAAATGTATCTGTACTTTCACAAATAGGACCTACAAATTCATATGGTTTTTTAGATATTTTGTTAGATTTTGTAACTGGTACAGTTTTATGAAATGCACCATACAATGCAGGTCTCATTAAATCATTCATTGCGGCATCTAAAATTATAAATTTTTTACTTCCGCTATCTTTAATATAGATTATTTTTGACACTAATGTCCCGGTATCGCCAATAATTGATCTTCCTGGCTCAAATATAATTTTAACTTTATGTTTTCTTAAAAATTTGAGAATAGCTGTGTTGTATTTTTTATAATTAAGTTTTTTATTTTTATCAGTGTAAGTAATGCCCATACCTCCACCTAAATCTATAAATTCAAATTTATGATTTGTTTTACTTAGAATTTGACTGACCGCTTTAAGCATTTTTTCATAAGGTCTATAGTCTAAAATTTGACTGCCTATATGAACGCTCAGACATTTTAAATCAATATTTTTTAAATTTTTGCAATAATTTATAATTTCATAGAATGTATTTTTATTTACACCAAATTTATTTTCTTTTTTCCCAGTGGATATTTGGCTTAATGTTTTTGCATCTGTGTTGGGATTTAATCTTACACCAATTTTTATTCTTTTATTTTTTGATTTTGCTATTCGATTTATTTCTTTTATTTCACTTAAAGACTCAGCGTTAATAAGCAAAATTTTTTTATCAATTGCAAAGCTGATTTCGCTTGTTGTTTTACCAACACCAGAAAATACTATTTTGCTTGGATTAATTCCTGCTTTTAATGCCACCATCATTTCTCCTACTGAAACAACATCAGCACCTAATCCAAATTTTTTAATTTCTCTAATTATATTAACATTTGTGTTGGATTTGACTGCAAAGCAGATAAGTGGTGAAAATGATTTAAAACTTTTTTTAAAATTATTAATATTTTTTTTTAATTTAGAATAGGAATAAGAATAAAATGGAGTTCCAAATTTATTTGCAATTTTTTGGAGACTAATTTTTTCTATTGTTAATTTTCTATTTATGTATTTCATTACGTAAAGTTTGTTGAAACATCTTTTATTTCTGTTTTTTTATCTGGATCTATGTATTTAGGATCACCTTTCTTTCCACAAGAAATAATTAAACAAAAGAACAATATAATTATGGTAAATTTTTTTATCATTTTTCTTTTTTATATTTCATTATCATTTTTTTAATATTATCAAAAGAAGTTCCACCATAAGATTTTTTCGAATTAATTGAATTTTTTAAATTAAATACTTTTAATACATCTTCTTTAAGTTTAGGTTCAATTTTTTTTAACTCGTCTAAAGTTAATTCATTTAATTTCATTTTTCTTTTTTCAGCAAAATTAACCACAGCAGCAGTTTTTTGATATGCTTTTCTAAAAGACATTGAGTGATTTTTTACAAGATAGTCAGCTAAATCAGTTGCTGTAATGTATCCAGAATTAGCAAGTTCTAACATTCTGCTTTTATTTGGATTACAATATTTTATTACTTCATCAAAAATTTTTAAACAATTATTTAGATTATCATTTGATTTAAAAACAATTTCCTTATCGTCTTGTAAATCTTTAAAATAAGACAATGGTAAACCTTTTAAAATTGTAAGCATCGAAAATAAATTTCCATAAGCGCTTCCTGATTTACCACGCAAGTACTCTAAAAGATCAGGATTCTTCTTTTGTGGCATTATTGATGATCCAGTAACAACTTTATCGGATAAATTGATCAAGTTAAAACCATCAGAATTCCAAATAATTAACTCTTCAGCAATTCTAGAAATATGCATAGCACAAACAGATGAAGCATATAAAAAATCTAAAACAAAATCTCTATCCGAAACTGTATCAATAGAATTATTTGTAGGTATTTTAAAACCAAGTTTTTTGGTTGTATAATTTCTATCTATATTAAATGATGTTCCTGCTAAAGCTGCAACACCTAAGGGATTTTCGTTTAAACTGTCTAAATTATTAGAAAATCTCTTTTTATCTCTATTAAACATTTCTACATAAGCCATTAAATAATGTGCAAAAGAGATACCTTGGGCATTTTTAAGATGTGTAAAGCCAGGCATAATAGTCTCGACATTTTTTTCAGCCAACTTAATTGTACTCTTAATAACTTTATTAATGTTACTATTTATTTCGTTAGTTGAATTTTTCATCCAAATTTTAAAATCAGTAATTACTTGATCATTTCTTGATCTTGCTGTGTGAACATAGCCAGCTTCTTCACCTATAATTTGAAAAAGTCTCTTTTCGATATTCATATGAATATCTTCATATTTTTTATTAAACTCAAATTTATTATTTGTAATTTCCTTATCAATTTTTGTTAGTCCATAAACAATTTTATTTTTTATTTTAAATGAAATTATTTTTTGTTTAAAAAGCATTTCAACATGAGCAATTGATCCTTGGATGTCCTCTTTATAAAGTCTTTTATCAATATCTATTGAATTACCGACTTTTTGAAACAAACTTGATGCATTTTTTTTTATCCGTGTGTTCCAGATTGCTTGGTTGTTTTTATTTTTTACCATGATATTTAATTATACCTATTTAACATGAGATTTTTAATAATATTTATTTTTTTGATAACAAATGTTGTAGCTGAAGAACTACCCGGTATTAAAAATATTGTAATCCATAAAATACCAAAAACATATAATAATGTTATTTTTTTAGACAAAAAAGATCAAAAAATTAACATCAATCAATATATGGGTAAATTATTGATATTGAATTTTTGGGCAACTTGGTGTGAACCTTGTAAAGAAGAAATGCCATCTTTAGATAAACTCCAAGCCAACCCAGAATTAGATAATATAAAAATTTTCACAATTAATATTGGGAAAGAAAATTTAGATAAAGTTAATAAATTTTTTATAGATCTTAATATTAAAAATTTTGAACCTTATTTTGATCCACCTACTACATTAGCAAAAATGTTTTCTTTAAGAGGTGTACCTACTACAATTTTAATTAATAAAGAGGGCCAAGAATTTGCTAGAGTAATAGGTTCAATTGATTTTGAAGATAAAAATTTTGTTAGTTGGATAAAAAAATATAACTAATTTTTAAAAAAATAGGCAAAACCAACTAAAGCAATAATAGCAATAAACTGTAAAATAACTCTTAACTGCATTAATTTATTTGAATATTTTTTACTTGTCTCTCCTCCCTTAAAAAGAGTCCCTATACCTAAGATTAAAACTATCCCCACAGCTATCAAAAGGGTTATCGATAAAACTTTTACTAATATTCCTGAAATCATTTTTTTATTTTAGATTGTGTTTTGACATAAAAAACATAATTTATCTACTATGACATTTTGCCTAGATTCCATAATTATTAAACCAGAAAATGGTGTTGAAATTAAAAATGCAATTATTTTGCTTCATGGTTATGGAGGTGATGGAAAGGATATTAGCATGTTATCTTTAAACTGGAAAAGACATATGCCTAATACGGTCTTTATTTGTCCAAATGGTCACGAGCCATGTGCTATAAATACCTCTGGTTATCAATGGTTTGATTTAATCAAAGAGGATTCTGATTACATATTAGAGCAATCAATTAAAGCTGAAGAAGTCTTAAAAAAATTTATTAATGAAATAAAAAAAGAATTCAAGTTATCAAATAATCAAATATGTTTATCAGGATTCAGTCAGGGCTGCATGATGTCTTTAAATGTTGGCCTTACATCTGAAGAAAAATTTTTATGTATAGTTGGTTTTTCTGGAAAGATAATAAATCAAAATGATCTAAAAAATAGAATCAAAAATAAAACCGAAACATTACTTATACATGGTGAAGCTGATCAAATTGTCCCATCTACCCATTTACTGGAAGCAAAAGATTTTTTAATAAGGAATAATGTTAAAGTTGATACACTATTAATAAAAAATTGTGATCATCATATTCCTATTGAAGCATCAAGTACAGCTTTAAATTTTATTTTAAAAAAATTTAACATCTCTTATTATTGATAAAATTGTTCAACTAAGTTAAAATTAAATCAATGAATAACTTTATTGAACAAAATGTTTCATTAGAAAAGTGTCCTGCGCTAGTACTCAATGCAGACTATAGACCTTTGAGTTACTACCCTTTATCCTTGTGGTCATGGCAGGATACAGTTAAATCTGTTTTTCTGGATCGAGTTATTATTGTTAGTAATTATGATAGAACTATAAGAAGTCCATCTTTAAATATGAAATTACCAAGTGTTATCGCATTAAAGGATTATATTGTTCCTCAAAGCAAACCAAGTTTTACCAGATTTAATGTGTTTTTAAGAGATAAATTTTCCTGTCAATATTGTGGAAGTAATGAAGAATTAACTTTTGATCATCTATTACCTAGATCAAAAGGAGGCGAAACTAATTGGGATAATGTTGTAACAGCTTGTTCTGCATGCAATGTGAAAAAGGGTGGAAAACTATTAAAACATTCAGGTATGAAGTTGCATCAGTACCCTTATCGACCGTCAACAGAGGATCTACACAAAAATGGAAAAAATTTTCCACCAAATTTTCTACATAAAAGCTGGATGGATTACCTGTATTGGGATGTAGAACTAGAATCTTAAATTTTCTCAGAAATATTTATTGCAATTTTTGATCCAGTTTTAATAATTTTATCCAATATAGAGTAAGGACCTTCTTTTGTTGCACCCTTTTCATAAGCAATATCTTTATGACTTAATTCATCTTCTCTAAATTTAATTATTTTTTTTTTAAGTTTTGGTTCACTTTTATCAAGTTGTTTTATTTGGTTTAAATAATGCTCATCTATAACTTCTTCAACAGAAGCAGTGCAAAGCATAGCTGCTTTCTTTCCAAGCAAAGTTGAACCAAACCCTAATCCTACACCTAATAAATCCCATAAGGGTAAAAATTTTGTTGGTTTTATATTTCTTTTTTTAATTTCTTCTTCAAAATAATCAGAATGTTCTTTTTCATGAACTTTCATTTCTTCAATTGTTTTTTTTAAAGCTTCATCTTTCACTAATGTGTTTAGAGCTAGCAACTGTCCTTCATAAATTTTAACAGCACCACGTTCTCCAGCATGATCAACTCTAATGAATTCTTCTATTTTCTTTTTATTTATTATTGTCATAACTTAAATAATTTTTTGTTGTAAAATAAACTATTAATATTGATATTATAATATTGTAGCTTGTAAGCGATAATCCTAAAATTTTAAATGTAACATCTTTGCAACTTACATTTTTTTCTTGCAATTGTTTCAATATGTCCTCCTTTGAGAGTAAATTGGAGCCATTTTTTAAATCACAAACCAATGATTCTTCAATATAACCTTGCTCAATACCTAAATGATATAGAGATAAAATAGTAGCAGCTAAAAAAATTAAAATAAGAGAAAGAATGAAATATTTTTCAAGATTTATAAATTTATAATTTAATACAATAATTATTAATGCTAATAGGTATGGAATTCTTTCAAGTATGCACAAGTTGCAAGGTTGATGACCTAGAATATATTCAATAAAAAATGCTGAAGTCAAAGCAATAATGCTAATCAAAAAAATTAACTTTAATGTTATTGTTTTGCTAATCTCAACCATTAAATTTTAAAAATAAATAAAAAATAATAAATATTATAACTATAATAATTCCAATTATGGTGAACCATTTTGATCCATGTTTTTCCATGAACTCTGTAAACAACTCCCCAAATTTATAAGATAAATAAGCAACTATAAAAAATCTCAGGCCTCTTGAAATTAAGCTAACAATTATAAAAATAGGAAGATTAAAAGCAATCAAACCACTTGAAATCGTAAAGACTTTATAGGGTAATGGTGTAAATCCAGCTAAAAAAAGAATACTTAGCCATGCAAGGAATCCACTTCCTTGCGACATACTCAATTTCAAATTTTCAACTTTATTTTGATAACCATAAAATTCAATTACATACATTGCTAAATCAAAAAATAAATAACCTATCAAATATCCAAAGATTCCTCCTAGAACTGAAAATATTAATGCTATTAAAAATATTTTCAAATATTCCTTTTTTTTAGCAATCACCATTGGAATTATCATTGCATCTGGAGGTATAGGGAAAAAAGAACTTTCTATAAAAGATACAAGTCCTAAATAAAAATTCGAACTTTTATGCGAAGCTAATTCTAAACATTTTTTGTAAAGTGTTTGAAACATTTTTTGGTTTTAATATAAATATAGTTCTTATACTATTAATATAATTTAATTGAATACCAAGGGCGAATGGCGGAACTGGTAGACGCGCACGACTCAAAATCGTGTTTCGCAAGAAGTGAGAGTTCGATTCTCTCTTCGCCCACCAAGAAACTATGAATTTAAATAATTTAAATAATTTGATAGAATTATTTGCCAACCAAGCAAATAAACAAAATAAAAGAGATATTTTTTTAGAATGGCTAAACCCAAGTAACAAAAAAACATACACCTGGGAACAAACTGAAAAAAATATTTTAAAATTATCAAAAGTTATTAAAGAAAATATAAAAGAAGGCGATAGATGTCTTTTAGTTTCGGAGAATAGACCTGAGTGGTTCGTTTCTGATTTAGCTATTATGCTAGCTGGTGGAATTACAGTTCCAGCATATACAACTTATATAGAAGATGATTACAAGTATTTGATAGAAGATTGTGAACCTAGCTTAGTTATTGTTTCAAATAATGAAATGTTAAAAAAATTAAATAATATAATTAATGAAAAAGACTTTATTAAAAAAGTTATAACTTTAGATGAAATAACTAAGGTAACAAATAATTTAAGTTTAAATAACAAAGAAAAATATTTAGATTATAATTCTGTTTTAAAGAATAATTTCTTAGAGGAAGATAAAATCGAAAATAATAAATTAAATAGAAAGTCTCCAGCATGTATAATTTATACTTCAGGAACTGGAGGAAATCCCAAGGGTGTAATTTTAAGTCACGGTGGAATTTTAAATAATGTTGTTGGATCGTGTGAAATTACAAAACCATTATTTAAATCAAGACCAGTATTTTTAACTTGGCTTCCGCTTTCTCATTCTTATGAGCACTGTCTTCAATTTGTACAGATAGCAGTAGGAGCTAGAGTATTCTACGCTGAAAAAATTGAAAAACTTCTAGAAAATATATCTGAAGCAAAGCCTACAATTATGGCAGCTGTCCCTAGGTTTTACCAAAACCTTTACAACAAAATAAAAATGAATTTAAAAAAGCAAACAGGTTTTAAAGCAAAATTAATTGAAGCAACTCTTCGTCTGGGAAGAAAAAAACTATTAAATCAAAAAATGACTTTTTATGAAAAATTGGTTGATTTTATAGTTGATAAATTAGTTAGAAAGAAAATAAAAAAACAGTTTGGTGGAAACTTAAAAGCTTTCGTTTCAGGTGGTGGTGCTTTAGATAAAGAAATAGGTGAATTTTTAAATGCTATAGGATTACCGACACTTCAGGGATACGGCTTAACAGAAACATCACCAGTAGTAAGTTGCAATCCAATAAATAAAATTAAAGTAGAAACTGTAGGACCTCCATTTAAAGGAAATGAAGTTAAAATTGCAAAAGACGGAGAAATATTAGTTAAAGGTGAAAATGTAATGCTAGGATATTGGAATAAAAAAGAAGAAACTGATAAAGTAATTATAAATGGATGGCTTCATACTGGTGATATTGGAGAAATAGATCCGGATGATGGTTATTTAAAAATTACTGATAGAAAAAAAGATATTATAGTAAGTGCTGGAGGAGATAATATTTCACCAGCTAAAATTGAAAATATGATTACAAATGAGCCAGAAATTGATCAATGCATGGTTTATGGTGATAAAAAAAATTTTTTAGTCGCTTTAATAGTGCCTAATAAAGATTTTTTAAATGAAAAAGAAAAAATAAATAAAGTAATTGAAAAAATAAATATAAAATTGACTTTATTGGAAAAAATAAAAAAGATTCAATTAATAGATGAAAATTTTTCTATTGAAAATGGTTTAATGACACCAACAATGAAAGTAAAAAGAAAAAAAGTTACAGAAAAATATAAAAATCTACTAGAAAATCTTTATTAAATTATTTAATTTTAATTGTTTATTAACCGCATAAACATTAACTAAATTAATAAAAAAAAGTTTTATAAAAAAAAAAATTCAAAATAGTTTTTACAAAATTTAACTTTTAATTAAAGAATTGACATAACTTGTAGAAAAAAATAAAAATATGTTAACAGCGAATCAATTTGATTCGTTTAACTAAAAAAGGGAGCTAAAGATGCCTAAGAAAAGAAAAAAAGCGGCAAAGAAAACTAAGAAAAAAGCTAAGAAAAAAGCTAAGAAAAAAGCAAAAAAAAGAAGAAGAAAATAGTAACTTAGTATTCTTTACAAAAAACGCTTCTCATTACAGTTTGTATGAGAGGCGTTTTTTTTACTCGTCAATTGGTTCATCGTTATCAGAAATTGGCTCGTCTTCGGGTAGTTCACTAGCTGAAGCTTTTGCAGTTGTCACTGCTTGAGGCTGACCACCTAAATTTCTTTTAAGTGCCTTATCTAATTTTTTTTGAGTATCTTCCAAGGATATATTTAATACAATTTGGAATTCAGATAAAATTCTATCATAAGCTTTTTCAAATAATTGTCGTTCACTGTAAGATTGGTCAACCATGAGATCATCTCCTTTGTTTAAGTCTCTTACAACTTCAGCTAGCTCATAAATTTTTCCTGAAGAGATTTTAGCTTCGTATTCTTGAGCCCTTCTACTCCACATTGACCTTCTAATTTTTGGTTTGCTTTTTAATATTGAAATACACTTGTTGACTTGATTAATAGTTGCTAGCGGCCTTAGGTGAGACTGTTTATTCACAGGCACCATTCCATTAGCTTTATCTTTATCAAATTTAATAACATATGTTTCAACATCAATTCCACCAATATTAACTTTTTTAAATTCAGTAATTTGACCTACACCATGTTTTGGGTAAACAACATGATCTTTAATTTTATATTCTCTTTTTTCAGTTTCCTGTTTTTTAACTTTTTTTATTTCAGGTTTAACTTCATTTGTTTTTGAAATTCTTAAATTATCTACTTTTGTTTCATCTCTTGTTTCTGCAACTTTAACCTTTTTTTTTGTTTTAGATATTTTAGGAGAAACTTTTTTAATAACTTTTTTGATTTTTTTTGAAATTATTTTTTTAGCTTTTTTAGCTTTTTTAGCTTTTACAACTTTTTTTTTTGAAACTTTTTTTTTCACTTTTTTATCTGATTTACCTTTAAAGATTTTCTTTAAAATATTTTTCGTACTTATTTTGCTCATTTTTAAATTTTTTATGATCCGCTGGTGGATCTTTTTTTTCGCTTATGTTTGGCCAGATTTCAGAATATTTTTTATTGATCTCTAACCATTTTTCACTTCCAGGTTCAGTGTCTGCTTTTATTGCATCAACAGGACATTCTGGCTCGCAAACGCCACAATCTATACACTCATCGGGTTTAATTACAAGCATATTTTTACCTTCGTAAAAGCAATCAACTGGGCAGACATCAACACAGTCTGTTAGTTTGCACTTAATACAATTGTCGTTAACGATATATGTCATTTTGAATTTTGTTTAATTTTTTCTTTAATATCGCCCATTGTTTTATTGTCAATATAAAGTAATCCCGCAAGTCGTCTCATTAAATTAGTTTCGTATATATCAGCATCATTGTTTGAATAAATGATAGACCATAAAGCCTCTATGATTTTAATTTTGTCGTGTTCAGGTAAATTTTTTACTTCTCTAGTAAAATCTAAAATTTGATTAGAATTTTCTTCAATTATTTTTGCATCTTCAATTGTTTTAGAAATATTTTCATCTTCTACACCAAGCTCTTTAAGTGTTTTTTTAATAATTTCTTCCTCTTTATCAGTATAATTCTCATCTATTTTAGCAGCATGAATTAACAAAGCTGATACTTTCGTAAGAAAATTATTATTTTTTATTTCATCTTTTTTAAAAAACATTTTAACTTAAATTTAAATTCTTCAATATTTTAAATGGATTTTCATTTGAGATCTTCTTTGTGTTAATTTTTTTAAATTTCTTAGTAGGACTATATTTAAAAAATGTTTCATTTTCTTTTTCGAATATTTTATAATTCATTTTTTGAAGTAATTTTTTAAAATTATCTTTACTACATCCTAAAAGATTTAACATTTCTGGAACTAATTTTATTTCAGAATTTTCTTTTGAGCTAGAATTTATTATTAATACAAACAATCTTTCCAAAATATCAATTCTTACAAAAAAATTATCAAATCTTTCAAATCCACATAAAAGCATAAAGTTTTTATTTTTTATTTCTCTATCGTCTAAAAAATTCAAACCAAATGTAGGTGGTTTTAAATTATGAAATTTTTGATAAAAATTTTTCCATAATAATGTTCGCAAAGATACGGCTTCTGGTTTAATTAATTGATAAAGGAAAACATGATATCTCCCAAACTTTACTCCTAATTCTCTAAGAATCTTTCTTTCATTTTGTTCTAAGTTTTTTAGATATTCAGAAACTTGATCTCTTTTTAATACACCATTATTTTCATAGAGTTGGTATGCCAGCGCTTTTATTGATGAATTATTTTCTTTTATATTTTTTAAATCAATTAAACTTTTAAGCACATTATTTATTTTTGTATTTATCCATTTATTAATGAAATCGTTTAATTTTTGTTTAGTGTTTTGTTTAATGATATCATCAAGGATTAAATCAAAATTAGGATTTAAATAGTCACTACCTGTTGTTAATTTAGCAATTGGAAAATCATTCCAGTAAATTTTAAAGTCTTCATTCAAATTTATTAATCCTGTATCAATTATTGATTGAACACGTTTTTCTAATTCTGGACCAATAGTTTGCCTGGCAGCTTTTTTTAAAGATTTAATATCAGTTTCCAAAGCACCTTTTTTTAGATCTAGTTCTAATTTTAGTCCTTTTATCTTTCCAATAAATTGATCGTCAATTTTAACATCGTTGTTTTGTGAAATTTCGGTTTTAAATTCCATATCTTGTTTTAAACCTCTAGCGAGTACACTTGCTCTTTTGTCAATAAAAGTTTTAGTAAGTTCTTCATGCAATCTGTCTGAAAGTCTATCTTCTAAGTGTTTAGTTTTTTCTATCCAATAATTTTGATTTTCTACCCAATTATTTTTATTCGAAACATATGACCAAGTTCTGACATTTGCAATTCTATTTGATAAAGAATCTACATTTCCGTCTAATTTATCAAGTTTCACAAGCTGTAATCTCATATAGTCTTCAGAAATAAGTCCTTTTTTGCTGGTTAAAAATTTAAATACATTTCCAATTACCTCAAAATGATTTCCGTAAGTTTTTTTTACAAAATCAGGTATTTGGCAACATTCCCATAAAAGCATTAAAGTTTTCTTATCAAATTCTATGTTTAAAATCCTTTGATCTTTTAAAAAATATTTTAAAGCTTTTTCGTCCTCACATTCATGAATTTTTCTTAACCATTCCATTTGAGGTTTTTCTTCTAAACTTTTGATCAAATTAATTGGATTGTTGAAATTTAGATTTGAGTTTCTCCAAAACAAAGTTCTTATTTCCTCAAATTTATGATTTTCTAATAAATCTACTTCTTCTGGAGATATTTCTTTACAATCTCCAGTAATACCGAAACTACCATTATTAAGGTATCGACCTGCTCTACCTGCTATTTGACCAATTTCAGATAGATTTAATCTTCTTAATTTTTTTCCATCAAATTTCTTAATATTTGAAAAATAAACAAAATCTAAATCCATATTTATTCCCATTCCAATTGCATCCGTTGCAACTAAGAAATCAACATCCCCAGATTGATATAGTTCAACCTGAGCATTTCTTGTTTTTGGACTTAGTGATCCCATTACAATAGCAGCACCACCCTTTTGTCTTCTTATTAACTCAGCAATCGCATAAACTTCTTCTGCTGAAAATGCAATGATTGCTGTTTTTCTCTCAATTCTTGATATTTTTTTATGACCAGCATAGGTAAGTTTAGATAGTCTTTCCCTATTAATAAATTCAATATCTCCATCTATTTTTGAGATTATATTTTTAATAGTACTTGAACCCATTAGCATTGTAAGTTTTTCTCCTCTCATATTTAAAAGTCTATCAGTAAAAATATGACCTCTTTCATGATCAGCACACATTTGAATTTCGTCTACACCAACAAACTCAAGATGTTTGTCAATTGGCATAGATTCTACAGTGCATAAAAAGTATTTAGCATTTGATGGAATTATTTTTTCTTCTCCAGTAATTAGTGCAACTTTATCTAAACTTATTTTTTTTATTACTTTGTCATACACTTCTCTTGCAAGTAATCTTAGAGGAAATCCAATCATACCACTCTCAAAAGAAAGCATTGTTTCAATGGCAAGATGGGTTTTGCCTGTATTAGTTGGACCAAGAACAGCTGTAATTTTATTTTTAGTCATTTCTACTTTTTGTGCTCTTTTTTTTTTACCTACCAGATATTGTTACAGCTAAAGAACAAAAATAGACTAAAACATGACCGAATCGTAAGATAAAAAGTTCTCATTTTCTTTTTAATTTTAGTAAGATTATCATAAATAAGTTTAATCTTATAATATATTAATTTTTAAACTAAATTAATGAGTAGAATTATCCACCTGGTCCTAAATCAGAAGGTTTTATTTTTAAAATTTTCCACACCCCAGATGCAGAGGTTATAATTTTATTATTACACTTTAGTTCACAAAATAAAAAGACAAGGGTCTTTGTTTTTTTTAAAATTTTTGTTTGTCCAATAATTTCATCACCAACTTTTGATACACCTATAAATTTTATATCTAAAGAGATAGTTACACATGGAGCATTTCCTGCAGCTCTATGTGCAGCCGTTCCCGCTCCTGCATCTATTAATGCAGATAAATAACCTCCGTGAGTTATTCCTGCAGCATTTAGATGGTTTTCATTAATTATAGATTTAAATTCGTATTCGGCCTCTGAAATAGTCCTAAAAAAAACACCTCCATTGTGTTTCATAAATCCAGGTTTAATACTTATTTGCTCAAATTCTTCACTCATAATTTTTTATAATACAAAAGTTAAAATTAATAAAATAATAAAAATAATTATAAAAAAATAAATTACTGATTTTTGTAAAGATGCTTTTAAAAGCCAATTAAACATTTCCATTTCCTATTTGGTGGACCGCCCAGAACTCGAATCTGGAATCTCCCGGTTCGTAGCCGAGCGCCTTATCCAATTTGGCCAGCGGTCCATTAAAATATTATATTCCATATATCAAAGTTTTTGATGTAATTTAACTTATAAAATATTATGTTAATTACTTTATGAGCAAAAACTCTAACGATGTTGTAATTACTTCAGCATTAAGAACCCCAATTGGAAGATACAAAGGTTCGTTAAAAAATCTTAGTGCATCAAAATTAGGTTCAATAGCAATTAAAGAGGTAATTTATAAATCACAATTAGATGTAGAGGAGATCGATGAAGTGATTATGGGGCATGTTTTAACTTCTGGACTTGGTCAAAACCCAGCTAGGCAAGCTTCAATTGGTGCAGGAGTACCAGTTTCAAAACCCGCTCATATTATCAATCAGGTTTGTGGGTCTGGATTAAGGTCCGTTGTTTCTGGTTATCAATCAATTAGATTGGGAGAAAATCAGGTAGTTGTTGCAGGTGGTCAAGAAAATATGTCTAGAGCAAATCATGCAATTTATTACAGAGAAGACAAAAAATATTCTGAAAAAAAATTAGTAGATACAATGATAAAAGATGGTCTATTAGACTCATTTAATGATTATCATATGGGTGTTACAGCTGAGAACGTTGCTGATAAATATAAAATTTCAAGAGATGAACAGGATATCTTTTCTTTGAATTCTCAGAAAAAAACAGAAAAAGCTTATAGTGAAAATAAATTTAAAAATGAGCTGATTAAATTACAAATTGAAAGTGGTGATGAAAAATTTATTTTTGAGAAAGATGAACATCCTAGACAAAATTTAAGTTTAGACGATTTAAAAAAATTAAAATCAGTATTCAAAGAAAATGGCACTGTAACACCTGGAAATTCCTCAGGCATAAATGATGGTGCAGCAGCTTTAGTTTTGATGTCTAGAAAACAAGCAGAAAAAAAATCTTTAGAGCCATTGGTCAAAATTGTATCTTGGGCTACTTGTGGTGTAGAACCTTCATTAATGGGACTTGGACCCATACCTTCAATTCAAGAAGCTTTATCTAAAGCAAGTTGGAAAATAGATGAAGTTGACTTATTTGAAATTAATGAAGCATTTGCAGCACAAAGTATTGCAGTAATTAAAGAATTAAAAATTCCTGAGAAAAAAGTTAATGTCAATGGAGGAGCAATTGCCTTAGGTCATCCGATTGGAGCCTCTGGTTCAAGAATTTTGGTTACACTTATTCATGAAATGATAATGCAAGATAAAAAAAAAGGTTGTGCGGCACTCTGTATAGGTGGCGGTATGGGAATAGCAATGTGTATTGAGAGGAACTAAAAGGCCTAAATTTCAATTTCTTTTTATTTTTTGTATAATAAAAACATAAGATTAAAGAAAAAACCTTATTAATGTGATAAAATAAAACCCAATAATGTTTTTTTGGGTATATAAAACATTTTAAAAATGAGCGAAAAATTACTTGTACCTGACATTGGTGACTTTGAAAATGTTGAGGTTATTGAAATACTTGTTAAAGCAGGTGATCACATTAAAGAAAATGATCCAATAGTCACTATTGAAAGTGATAAATCAAGTGTAGAAATTCCTTCTACAGTTACTGGAAAAATAGACAGTGTAGCAGTTAAAGTTGGTGATAAAGTTTCAAAAGGAGATTTGTTACTTAATCTTACATCATCATCAAAAATATTATCAGAAAGTAATCTGCCTAAAGATACAGAGAATATAATCAAACAAGCTGAAGAGGCAATGATTAACAAAAAAAACGAAAAAGAAACTACTACTGAACCAATAATTGAGAAAAAACAATCTACAATTCAAATAGTTAATGGTAATGATATTGACCCACTTGAAACTCAAGATTGGTTAGAGTCTTTATCTGCTGTTATTTCGAAAGACGGAAATCACAGAGCTCATTTTTTAATTAAAGAACTAATTAATAAAGCTTATCGTGAAGGAGCAAATATTCCATATACGCAGAATACACCATATATAAACACAATACCTCCCGAGGCTGAAGTGAAGTCCAATGGTGATCAAAATATTGAAAGAAGAATTAGATCATTAATTAGATGGAATGCAGCAGCAATGGTAGTTCGAGCAAATAAAAAATATCCTGAGTTAGGTGGGCATATTGGAACATTTGCATCTGCTGCAACACTATATGATGTTGGCATGAACCACTTTTGGAGAGCAAAAAACAACAAATTTGGTGGGGACTTAATTTACTTTCAAGGACATAGTGCTCCAGGAATGTATGCTAGGGCATTCTTAGAGGGCAGATTAAATGAAAAACAATTAGATAGTTTTAGACAAGAGGTAAAACCTGGAGGTCTATCATCTTATCCACATCCATGGTTAATGCCAAAATTTTGGCAGTTCCCTACAGTATCAATGGGTCTAGGACCTATGCTTGCTATTTATCAAGCTAGATACATGAAATATTTAATCAACAGAGGTTTAATTAAAGATGAAGGAAGAAAAGTGTGGGCCTTTTTAGGTGATGGAGAGATGGATGAGCCAGAGTCAATGGGAGCTATAGGATTAGCTGCAAGAGAAAATTTAGATAATTTAATATTTGTGATTAATTGTAATCTACAAAGATTGGATGGTCCAGTCAGAGGAAATGGAAAAATTATTCAAGAACTCGAGGGAAGTTTCAGAGGATCTGGTTGGAATGTATTAAAAGTTATTTGGGGATCGTATTGGGACTCGTTAATCGCAAACGATAAAACTGGTCATTTGGTGAAAGCTATGAATGAGACAGTAGATGGTGAATACCAAGCAATGAAAGCAAGAGATGGTGCATACGTTAGAGAAAAATTTTTTGGCAAATACGCTGAAACCCTTGAATTAGTATCAAGTATGTCGGATACAGATATTTGGAGACTTAATAGAGGTGGTCATGATCCTCACAAAGTTTTTGCTGCTTATGATAAGGCGACTAAACATCAGGGAAGCCCAACAGTAATTATAGCAAAAACTATTAAAGGTTATGGAATGGGAAAATCTGGTGAAAGTGTTAATACTACCCACCAAACTAAAAAGTTAGATGTTGATGATTTAATGTATTACAGAGATCGATTTGATGTTCCCTTAACAGATGAACAAGTGAGAAATATTGAATATTTTAGGCCCGACGAGAACTCCCCAGAAGTAAAATACATAAAAGATAGAAGAATTAAATTAGGTGGATATTTACCCGAGCGTTCTACTTTTGCAAAACCAATTAAAGCTCCATCAAAAGATATTTTTGATTTCATGAAAGTATCAACTGGTGAAAAAGAAATGTCTACTACTATGGCCTTGGTAAGAATGCTTACTAATTTGTTAAGAGATAAAAATATATCTCCTAGACTGGTTCCAATTATTCCTGATGAAGCAAGAACATTTGGTATGGAAGGATTTTTTCAAAAAATAGGAATTTACGCTCATGAGGGACAAAAATATGAACCTGAAGATGCTGCTCAATTAAGTTCTTATAGAGAAGATAAAAGTGGACAAGTTTTAGAAGAAGGCATCAATGAAGCTGGTGCTATGTCATCATGGATTGCTGCTGCCACTGCATATACTAATCATGATATCGAAATGATTCCTATTTATATCTTTTATTCAATGTTTGGATTTCAAAGAGTAGGAGATTTAGCTTGGGCTGCTGGAGACAGCCAGGCCAGAGGATTTTTGGTTGGTGCAACAGCTGGAAGGACAACACTAGCTGGAGAAGGTTTACAACACCAGGATGGACATAGTCATTTAATTGCATCGACCATTCCAAATTGTGTTACTTACGATCCTACATTTCATTACGAATTAGCTGTCATTTTTAGAGAAGGTATAAGAAGAATGCATGAAAAAAATGAGAATATTTTTTATTATATTACAACAATGAATGAAAATTATTCACACCCAGAAATGCCCAAAGATAAAAATTGTGAAGAAGGTATTTTAAAGGGCATGTATAAAATAAAAGAATTTAACAAATACAAAAAGACTAAAATTCAACTTTTAGGTTCAGGGACGATATTGAGAGAAATGATGTCAGCTGCAGAGATTTTACAAAGTGATTACCAAATTGATAGTGAGATATGGAGCGTAACAAGTTTTAATGAATTAAGAAAAGATGGAATGGAGGTAGAAAGATATAATCTTCTAAATCCTGATAAAGAACCTAAAAAATCTTATATTGAGCAATGCCTTGGTCAAACAGAGGGTCCAATTATGGCTGCATCTGATTATATAAGAATGAATTCAGATCAAATCAGACCTTATACTAATAAAAGTTTTTATTCATTAGGAGCAGATGGTTTTGGAAGAAGTGATACAAGGAAAAATTTAAGAAAATTTTTTGAGGTAGATAAAGAACATTTGGTTGCATACGGTTTAAGTATTTTGGCAAAAGAACAGCTTATAACTTCTAAATATGCAAAAGATGCAATGAAGAAGTATAATATTGATAGTAACAAACCAATGCCAACAAAATTATAAATGTCAGAAACTGAGATTAAAGTACCTAATATTGGAGATTTTAAAGATGTTGAAGTTATTGAAGTGTTAGTTAATGAAGGTCAATTAATTAAAAAAAATGATCCTCTAATAACAATTGAAAGTGATAAATCTTCCGTAGAAATACCAGCAAATTTAGAAGGTAACATTAAAAATTTAAAAATAAAAGTAGGAGATAAAGTTTCTGAGGGTGACTTAATTTTAATATTAGACAGTACCTCGGAAGTTAAAAAGGAAGAGGTTAAAGAAAGACCAGAAATTGAAAAAGAGTCAAAAAATATTGAGGTAATAAAACCTGAAATTCAAGAAAAAACATTTTCTATAAATAATATTTCAGACATTTCATCTGCAAGTCCAAAAGCTAGAAAATTTGCAAGAGAACTTGGTGTAGATATTAATCAAGTAGTGGGAAGTCAGAAAGATGGCAGAGTTGTTGAGGATGATATTAAAAAATTTGTTTCATCTAATTCAAAAAACAACGTTGTAGTAAAAGATAGTAAACCAGATAAAATTAAAAACGAATTTGAACATTCTGATTTTGGTGAAATAGAAATTAAAGACATACCAAGGGTAAAAAAATTATCATCAAAATATCTTACAAATTCATGGACAACAATTCCTCATGTTACAAATCATGATGAAGCCGACATAACGGAGATGGAAAGTTTTAGAAGTTCATTAACTGATATGTATACTGGAGAAAAAATTAAAATTACACCTCTTGCATTTATAATAAAGGCCTTAGTTGCATCTCTTAAGAAATTTCCTAGTTTTAATTCTTCAATAGACGAAATTGAGACTGGAAAAATGACTTTAAAAAAATATTACCATATTGGGATAGCTGTTGACACGCCAAATGGGTTAATGGTTCCAAAAATAAGAAATGCAAATAACAAAAAAATTTCTCTGATAAGTAAAGAATTAAAAGAGGTAAGCGAACTTTGTAGAAATTTAAAAATTGATAAAAAAGAATTGTTTGGTGGCTCGATGACGATTACGAGTTTAGGTGGTATAGGAGGTTCTTTTTTTACACCTATAATCAATTATCCTGAAGTTGCTATATTAGGAGTAGGAAGATCAGAAAAAAAACAAATTTTTATGAATGGGAAGTTTCAAACCAGAACTATGCTGCCAATTTCTTTATCTTATGATCACAGAATTATTGATGGTGCTGAAGCAGCTAGATTTAATAATGATCTAAAAGAAAACTTAGGCAAAAATTTTGCTTATAAATTAGCTGTCTAATTAAAATGAGTAAATCCATATCATTATTAAGTGCCTTATTGTGCACTTTCATTTGGGGAACAACTTTTATTGCCCAAGATACGGGCATGGATAATATTGGCCCTTTTACATTTAATGCTGTTAGGTTTTTTGTTGGTTTTTTAGCAATAATTCCACTTATGATTTTATTTGAATTAAAAAATTTTAAATCAGAATTTAAAATAGATAAAAAAACTTTCATAATTTATTCATTATTAATTGGAATTTCTTTATTCTTAGGCTCAGCACTACAACAAGTTGCTTTGCTTTATACAGATGTTGCAAATGCTGCTTTTTTTACAATTTTTTATGTGCCAATGGTACCGATTATCATTTTTTTGTTTGGTAAAAAATCAATGCATTGGAGTGTATGGCCTTCTGTAGTTTTATGTTTAATTGGAGGATATTTATTAACAAATTTTCATGATGCAACAGTAAGATTAGGAGATACTCTAGTTGTTCTGGGAGCTTTATTTTGGAGCACTCATATTATTTTTACTGGTATCATTATAACTAAATACAATCTTCCACTTACCTTAGGAGCTGTACAGACTTTAATTGTGGCTATTTTTTCATTTATAATTGGAATTATTTATGAAGAATTTATTTTAAGTAATATTTTAATGGAAACTTATTCAATTTTATATGCAGGTATATTATCTGGTGGATTTGCGTTTGTATTACAAATTTATGCTCAGCGTAATATTACTCCAGCACCTGCAGCTATAATTTTTTCTCTTGAAGGTGTATTTGCGACTATAGCCGCTTGGTTTATTTTAAAGCAAATTCTAGATGTTAATAATTTACTTGGATGCTTTTTTATTCTATGTGGAGTTCTCTTGTCTCAATTACTCCCTTTAATGAAGAAGAAGTATACTTAATAAACTAAACTAAATAAAATCAAAGCAATTATTATTCTATAAATTACAAACGCATTCATTGAAAATTTATTTATATAAATTAAAAAGTATTTAACTGTTAGAAAAGAAAAAATAAAAGAAGATATAATTGCGACAAAAACTAAGTAATTAAACTGAATTGATTGTTCAAAAACATCTTTTAAGCTTAAGACACTAGCTCCAGCTAATGCTGGGATTGAAAGTAAAAAAGATATCTTACTTGAATCTACTCTATTAAATTTTAAAATTCTCGAAGCTGTTATAGTAATTCCTGCCCTACTCACTCCAGGTACAAGAGAGAAAATTTGGAAAACACCTATAAATATTATTGACTGAAAATTTAAATTTGAAGAAATTTTTTTATCAAATCGATTTTTGTCTGAGATGTATAAAATAATTGCGAATATTAAAGTAGTCCAAGCAATGACTTCTAAATTTCTTAACTGATAAATTAAATTTGTACTATAAAGTATGTATCCAACAATTATTAATGGGATAGATCCTAATACAATTAAATTTAAAATTCTTTTATTTTTTCTGATATCAAACAATTCTTCTTTAAAAAAATAAATTATAGCTATTAGTGAACCTAGATGGAGGCTGATATCAATAAGCAAAGAACTAGATTTAAATTCATATAAAGTAGAAACCAAAATTAAATGAGCAGAAGAACTAATAGGAAGAAATTCAGATATTCCTTGAATTGCGGAGAGAATTAAAACTTCTATAATATTTTGAAACATTATTTCTTCGTAACTTATAAAGTATTTATTTAAAACAATTCGATTTAAGCATAATAGCTATGCAATAATTAAAAACGTGTTAATTGGCGGTAATAATTTAAAAATTAAGGTCAATATTTATGACCTATTTTATGCTTTATATACATAAATCTGGGTATATTTTGCCAAAACTTAAATAATATTATGCCAGATAAAATGCTTAAATTTGTTAAAATAGGTCAACAAACTCCACCTAAAAGAGAAGTTGATACGAGAAAGAAAGATTTTAACGAAATTTATGACGAGTATATCAATGAAAAAGCCAAAGAACAGTCAAGTAGGTGTTCGCAATGTGGAGTACCTTTTTGCCAAGTTCATTGTCCTTTAAGTAATAACATTCCAGATTGGCTTAAACTGACAGCTGAGGGAAGATTAAAAGAGGCATATGAATTATCCCAAAGCACAAACAATATGCCTGAAGTGTGTGGTCGAATTTGCCCCCAAGACAGATTATGCGAGGGAAATTGTGTAATTGAACAGTCTGGTCATGGAACAGTAACTATCGGATCAGTAGAAAAATATATTACAGATAATGCTTGGGCTGAGGGCTGGGTAAAACCAATTAAGGTAACGAATGAAAAAAATCAAAGCGTAGGAATTATAGGAGCAGGTCCTGCTGGTTTAGCTGCTGCAGAACAATTAAGAAAAAATGGATATAAAATTACTGTCTACGATAGATATGATAGAGCAGGAGGATTATTAATTTATGGAATTCCAAATTTTAAATTAGAAAAAGAAGTTGTAGAGCGAAGAACAAAACTCTTAAAGGATGGAGGAATTGAATTTGTTCAAAATTTTGAAGTTGGCAAGGATGCAAGCCTAGATCAATTGAGAAAAAAACACGACGCAATTTTAATTGCAACAGGAGTTTATAAAGCAAGAGAAGTAAACTTACCTGGAAATGATCTTGATAATATTTTTCCTGCAATGGATTTTTTAACAGCATCTAATAAAAAAGGCCTAGGAGATGATGTTGAGTTGTTTGATAAAGGAATTTTAAACGCAGAAGGTAAAGATGTTGTTGTAATCGGTGGAGGTGACACAGCAATGGATTGTGTGAGAACTTCTATAAGACAGAAGGCAAAATCTGTTAAATGTTTGTATAGAAGAGATAAAGAAAATATGCCAGGATCTGCAAGAGAAGTTGCAAATGCAGAAGAAGAAGGTGTTGAATTTGTTTGGTTATCAAGTCCTAAAGAATTTAAAGGTACAAATAAAGTAGAAAAAATAATTGTAGATCAAATTAAACTAGGTGATCCAGACGAGACAGGTAGAAGAAAGCCACAAGTTCAAGAAGGCTCAAGTTACGAAACAAAAGCAGATATGGTTATCAAAGCACTAGGTTTTGATCCTGAAGATTTACCAAATTTATTTGATAATAGTGAGTTACAAGTAACAAAGTGGGGAACTATTAAAACAGATTTTGATACTATGGAAACAAATATAAAAGGGGTGTTTGCTGCTGGTGATATAATTAGAGGAGCTTCATTAGTTGTTTGGGCGATAAAAGATGGAAGAGATGCAGCAGCTTCAATAAAAACCTATCTAGAGAGTAAATCTAAAGTGGAAAAAAGAGTGGCTTAATGGAAAATTATAAAAAGAACCTTCACCTTTTAAAAGAAAATTATGTTTATTCAGAAGACATGGAGCATGATGCTTGTGGTGTTGGTATAATTGCATCAACTGAAGGTAAAAAATCTCGTAAAGTCGTAGAGTATGGTATTCAAGCATTAAAAGCAGTTTGGCATAGAGGCGCTGTAGATGCCGATGGAAAAACTGGTGATGGAGCTGGAATTCATGTTGAAATACCAAAAGATTTCTTCATTGAAAAGATAGAAGTGACAGGACACACACATGACAATTCTGAAATATGTGTGGGCATGATATTTCTACCTCGGAATGATTACGCAGCACAAGAAAGTTGCAAAACTATTGTAGAAAGTGAATTAACAAAAAATGATTTTAGTATTTACGGTTGGAGACAAGTTCCAGTTGATCCAAAAGTTTTAGGAGAAAAGGCATTCCAAACAATGCCTGAAATTATCCAAGTATTGTTTAAACCTTATAATCCAGAATTAACAAATAAAGACTTAGAGAGAAAAATTTATGAGACTAGAAGAAAGATAGAAAATGAAGCTTTTAAAAAATCTTTAAACAATTTTTATATTTGTTCATTGAGTTCTAAATCTATCATTTACAAGGGAATGTTTTTAGCTGAAGCTATCTCAGATTTTTACCTTGATTTAAAAGATGAGAGATTTGTTTCAAGGTTTGCTATTTTTCATCAAAGATTTTCAACAAATACAGCACCTAGCTGGAATTTAGCTCAACCCTTTAGAGCTATAGCGCATAATGGAGAAATTAATACTTATAGAGGAAATAAAAATTGGATGAAAGTTCATGAGCAAGAGATGAACAGTCCCCTTTTTGAAGATATTGAAAACTTAAAACCTGTTATACAACAGGGAGCATCAGACTCTGCTGCATTAGACAATGTTTTTGAATTATTAAATATATCTGGTCAGCCTGCGCCTTTGGCTAAGCTTATGTTAGTTCCGGACGCCTGGTCTAAAAAAAATAAAACTCTACCAAAAGATCATCAACAATTATTTAATTTTTTAAACAGCACTATGGAGCCATGGGATGGACCAGCAGCTATTGCTGGAACTGATAATGAGTGGGTTATAGCTGCAAATGATAGAAATGGATTAAGACCTTTAAGATACGCAATTACAAAAGATAAATTATTATTTGCAGGTTCTGAAACAGGAATGATTGAATTAAATGAAAAAAGAATTTTGTCAAAGGGAAGATTGGGTCCTGGGGAAATAATTGGAGTTAGAATAGAAAAAGGTAAAGTATTTACTAACAAGCAAATAAAAGATTATTTAGCCAAAGAATATAAATACTTTAATTCACAAATTATCGACCTAGATGATAAGTTAACAATTTCAGATGAAAAAAATTCTTTTTCGGGAGATGATTTAAGAAGAAGGCAATATACTTTTGGAATAAGTCTAGAAGATCTTGAGCTCATACTGCATCCTATGGCAGAAGATGCTAAAGAAGCAACTGGATCTATGGGTGACGATACACCATTGGCTGTTTTGTCAGATAGATATAGACCATTATACCATTTTTTTAGACAGAATTTTAGCCAAGTCACCAACCCACCAATAGACTCTTTAAGAGAAAACAAGGTTATGAGTTTGAAAACAAGATTTGGAAATCTTGGAAATATTTTAAATTTTGATAATTTAACAAAGCAAAATATTTATGTTTTAAATAGTCCAATATTATCAAATTCACAGTTTGAAAAATTTATAAATTTTTTTGGCAATAACTCATCTATAATTGATTGTACTTTTTCTGAGGAAGAAACTTTATTTGACTCAATTAAAAAAATTCAAAAAGAAGCTGAAATTTCAGTAAGACAGGGAGTTACTCAATTGATTTTAAGCGACAAAGAGCTTTCTAGCTTAAAACTTCCAATACCAATGCTTTTAGCAGTTGGATCAATTAATTCGTTCCTTATTGAAAAAAAACTAAGAGGATATGTATCAATAAATGTACAATCTGGAGAGGCTTTAGATACACACTCTTTTGCAACCTTAATAGGAGTTGGAGCAACTACTGTAAATCCATATTTAGCATTTGATAGTTTATTCCAGCGCCATGAAAAGAAGTTATTTGGAAAATTTAGCTTTGATGAATGTGTAGAGAGATACATAAAATCAGTAAACGCAGGTTTATTAAAGATCATGTCTAAGATGGGTATTTCAGTTCTAAGTTCTTATAGAGGTGGATGTAACTTTGAAACTGTAGGTTTAAGTAGAACAATTGTTGCAGATTATTTTCCAGGAGTGGTCTCTAAAATTTCAGGTATTGGACTTACGGGTATAGAGAAAAAAATTAGAGAAATACATAAAGATGCATTCGAAAGTTCTGAAACCATATTGCCAATAGGCGGTATATATAGATATCGTAAAAATGGTGAAACTCATCAATATCAAGGAAAATTAATTCATTTACTTCAAAGTGCAGTAGGATCTAACTCTTATGATGCCTATAAAAGATATGCGGATGGAATATATAGTTTACCACCTATTAATCTTAGAGACTTAATTGATTTCAGAGAAAAAAAATTAAGTGGGCCAATAGATATTTCTGAGGTTGAGCCAATAGAAAATATTTTAAAGAGATTTGGAAGTGGGAGTATGTCTCATGGAGCTTTATCGAAAGAGGCACATGAAACTTTGGCAACTGGTATGAATAGGATCAAAGGTGCTTCATGTAGCGGAGAGGGTGGTGAAGATGCAAGTAGATTTAAAGTTTTAGATAATGGTGATAGTGCAAACTCAAGAGTTAAACAGATAGCTTCTGCAAGATTTGGAGTTACAGTTAATTATCTTAATAATTGTAATGAGATAGAAATTAAAATTGCACAAGGCGCTAAGCCTGGTGAAGGGGGTCAGTTACCAGGATTTAAAGTTACAGAGGAAATTGCTAAACTTAGACATTCAACTCCTGGAGTTACTTTAATATCACCACCACCACATCATGATATTTATTCAATCGAAGATCTTGCACAACTAATTTATGATTTAAAACAGATAAATCCTAAAGCAAGAATTGGAGTTAAGCTTGTTGCTTCCTCTGGAGTAGGAACAATTGCAGCTGGTGTAGCTAAAGCAAAAGCAGATATAATATTAATTTCTGGACATAATGGTGGAACAGGAGCAACACCACAAACTAGTGTTAAGTATGTTGGAATACCATGGGAAATGGGTTTGACAGAAGCAAACCAAGTATTAACTTTAAATAATCTCAGACATAAAGTTACACTAAGAACGGACGGTGGAATTAAAACTGGAAGAGATGTAGTGATAGCTGCAATGATGGGTGCTGAAGAATATGGTGTTGCTACTACAGCTTTAGTTGCAATGGGTTGTATAATGGTGAGACAGTGTCATTCAAATACATGTCCTGTAGGCGTTTGCACTCAAGATGAAAAGCTCAGAGAAAAATTTACTGGGACTCCAGAAAAAGTAGTTAATTTGTTTACATTTATAGCCCGTGAAGTAAGAGAAATATTAGCAAATTTAGGTTTTAAATCATTAAATGAAGTGATTGGTAGGACAGATTTGTTAAAACAGGTTAGTAAGGGTTCTCCAAATTTAGACGATTTAGATCTAAATCCTTTATTTGTTCAAGCTGATACTGGAAATAATCCAAGGTATTGTGAGGATCAAGAAATAAATAGAGTACCAGATACTCTTGACCAACAAATTTGGCCAGAAATTGAACAAGCTTTAGATAATTCTGAAAAAATTGAGAAAGAATATCAAATAAAAAATACTCATAGGGCAGTAGGCACTAGAATTTCCCATCATTTGTATAAAAAATATGGTTATGAAAAACTTGATGAAAACTTTTTAGTTTTAAATTTTAAAGGATCAGCAGGTCAATCATTTGGTGCATTTTCTTCTAAAGGTTTAAAACTTGTATTAAAGGGAGATGCAAATGATTATGTTGGTAAAGGTTTGTCAGGAGCTACTATTTCAATAAAATTACCTGAAGAAAGCAATTTAGTTTCAAATGAGAATACAATTTTAGGAAATACTGTTCTTTATGGAGCTACTTCAGGAAAACTTTTTGCTGCTGGCCAAGCTGGTGAAAGATTTTCAGTTAGAAATTCCGGTGCAGTTACAGTAATTGAAGGATGCGACTCTAATGGATGTGAATATATGACTGGTGGAACTGTAGTAATTTTAGGAGATGTTGGTGATAATTTTGCAGCTGGTATGACAGGTGGAATGGCCTTTATATATGATAAATCTCAACAATTTGAAAAGAAAGTAAATCCAGAATCAGTAGTTTGGCAAAATGTAGAGACAGATTATTGGAAAGAATATTTAAAAAATTTAGTCAGTGAGCACTTCAAAGAAACTGCGTCTCAATTATCGAAAAAAATAATGGAAAACTTTGATGATGAAGTAAATAATTTTGTTCAGGTGTGTCCTAAAGAAATGTTGGATAAATTAAAAAATCCAATTACTTTAAAAAAAGATATAAAAAAAGTTAGCTAAATTAATAATTTAAGCTCTTTTAAAATTATATTTAACCATTTTTTATTTGATAAACTGTGATCACCTTTTTTTACAATGTTTAATTTTTTCTTAGCTTTTGGAAATAATCTTAAAACTTTTCTTGAATATGAGACAGGAACTGCCTCATCTTTTTCACCATGAACCATTGTTACTTTAATATTTGAATTAATTTTTTTATTTAAGACTTTGTTTTTTCTTCCATCTTTTATTAATTGTAGAGTAATTGGATATTCATAATTGCCGTGTTTTAATTGATAAATACCCTTACTTATTGTTTCCTCTTTCATTTTTTTAGTAAATTTTTTCCACATTAAATTTTCTAAAAATTCAGGAGCAGCCCCTATTCCTAAAAATCCTTTAATTTGTTTTTTGAAAATTTTGAATTGATTGAGCGAAATCCATGCGCCCATACTTGAACCAATTAGTACAAATTCCTTTTTTTTAACGCATTTTCTAATTAAAATTGACGTCTCTTTACTCCATTTTGAAATATTTCCATTTATGAATTTTCCAGAAGATTTCCCATGACCAGAGTATTCTAGTGCTAAAAAACTTACTTTATTTTTTTTAGCAAATTTCAAAAAAGCATTTGGTTTTTTTCCTTCAAGATCTGACATAAAGCCATGCAAAAAAACTATAAAAGAACTATTTTTAAAAATTTTAGAAATATATCTAATTTTCTTTGTATTTGATATTTGGTGAAATCTGAAATTTGCCATAATCATTTATAAGTTTTGTCTATTAATATATAATCATATCAAATGTCATCTGATTTAAAAGTTTTACAAGTAATTCCAAAATTAGGTTATGGAGGAGCCGAAACAGGTTGTTACGATATTGCACATTATTTACCAGAAAATAATTGTAAATCATTTATTGTAACAAGCGGTGGTGAATTACTTAAATTTGTAGATAGAAAAAAAGTTAAAATATTTAGACTTCCAGTGCAAAGCAAAAATCCTCTACTAATTTTAATTAATGCTCTTATCTTAATTGGAATAATTTTACTTTATAATATTACTCTTGTTCACGCGAGAAGTAGAGCACCTGCTTGGTCATGTTTGTTAGCAACAAAAATCACAGGACGAAAATTTGTAACTACATTTCATGGAACATACAATTTTAAGAGTAATATAAAAAAAATTTATAATTCAGTAATGACTAGAGCAGATTTAATAATTGCAGGATCTAATTTTATTTTTTCTCATATTAAAAAAAATTATTCAAAATATTTAAATGAGAAAAAAAAATTAATGGTTATTTTTAGAGGAATAAACGTCGACTATTTTGACCCAACAACTAAAATTGAAATTGACGAAAAAAAATTATTAAAAAAATGGGACATTGAAAAAGATAAAAAAATTATACTTTTACCTGGTAGATTAACTTCCTGGAAAGGACAGGAAGTTTTTATAGAGGCTATTAATTTAGTGAATATAGAACTCGGTTATGAAGCTTTTTATGCTGTCATTTTAGGCAGTGATCAAGGTAGAGATTTATATAAGAAAAAATTAATAAGACTTTCGGAGCAATACAGATTGTCTAAACAAATAAGATTCATAGATCATTGTAAGGATATGGCATTAGCTTATAAAGTTTCTGATATTATTGTTTCAGCCTCAACCGAACCAGAGGCTTTTGGCAGAGTTGCTGTTGAAGCACAATCGATGGA
>CABYSP010000001.1 GCA_902521675.1 uncultured Pelagibacteraceae bacterium | reverse complement strand
AAGATCTTTAGCTCTATCTAGTGCTTTTCTAACTTTTGTTAAATCTGGATATTTTTGAAATTTTTCAATTTGCCAAGAAAATCCATCTCTTTTTAAAAGAAAAGCTTTGTAAGCTATTTCTTCTGTATGAATACTTTGTTTGGCAGCACCTAATGCAAAACAAGAAAGTAAGACAATAAGTTTTTGATCTAAATCATTTAGGGATTTATTAATTGTAACCATTAAATTTCGAAGTTTGTATCTCCAGATTTATTTTTTGCTCTTTTAAATCTTTCTCTTATTGCTTTTATCTCTGTATCAAGTGCTAAAATAATTTTAGAAGATTGTTTTTCATCATAATCATAATGGGCCTTGTTAGATAAATTTCCAATAAGTTGTATTAATTTTATCGCTTTATTTACTCTTTTATTTGCAAGCTTAATAAATTCTTTTTTTTTATCTCTTTTTATGCTTTTCATATTTTTAATATATGTTAAATATATTATAATGTCAATATTTAAATATATAAAATATATGTTTACTAAAGGTTGTATTTGTATATTTGGTAAAAATAGAAAAAAAAATCACCAAATATCAAATGAAGCCATTGAGAGAATTAAAATAAGAGAATATGGAAGAAAAATTAACGATTACACAAGATTGAAAAAAAAATATTAATATAGGATTTTATAGGATACTAGGCCATAGACTAGGCCATTTAGAGATAAAACAAGGTTTTAGGTTGTATGAACAAGGAAAACGCAAGTAAACTCTGGAAAATTATTCAGGAAGCTGGCGATTATTTGGTGGGGCAATTACCTGACCACCCAAATCACCCAAAAGGAAGAAACCCCTATGCTCATGTTGCTATTTGTGTAAAAAGCAAATTCAATGCAAGCTACAAAGATATTCCTGATGAAAAATATAATGATGTTATTAAATATATTGAACTTTTAAAACAAAATCCAAATTAATTATTGTTTTGGAAAATAGTCTTTTAAATCGCCTTCTCGATAAACATCAGCTGTACAGCAATGAAGGCCTCCTCCAAAAGCATATGCATCTCTTAGTTCAACTGGTATAACTTCCATTCCTAACTTATCTAATTGTTCAGCTTGATAAATTTCACTTTTTTCCACACATACAGTCTTAGGATCTAATACTAAAACATTCATTGATAACCAAGTTGATGAATAACATAATGGTGGCGGTTCGTTATGTGCTGGTTGAGCACTGTCTAATATTTCCCAACCATTGCCCTCAAATAATTTTCTCTGTTCCTTAGGGAGTCTTCTTTGCGGATTATTGATAATTAAACCCTCTTTTATTGGTGTAAAAGTTGCATCAATGTGAATTGGATAAGGATCACCTGGGAAGTTAACTGCATGAACTCTATGATTTTTATAATGTCGCTTTAACCAATCAATTCCTTTTAAATTAGTTGTAAATCCATGCTGAACAACTAAATCTTTTCCAAATCTCAATACATCTGCTGCATCAAACAATGGTTCTTCCTCAGTAGTTACAAAATATTTTTTTTCAGTCCACTCTAATCTTTTTTGAACGCCTATTTTATCAGATAAATAATCTTTTCTATAATCTGCATCCGTTAATCTTGGCTTTGGAGCAGACTCGTGTCTCATATTAGGATCTTGATTATAATAATCTTTTAAAAGTGGTCGATAACATAAATATTCAAACCAACGACATCGGTAACTCATTGTAGCTTCCAAGATCTCATTACCCACTGTTAACAAAACATCTCTTGGTGGCATGCAGCCAAACATTGTTTCAGCTTCCCAATCAGGTGTGGACGTTTTTTGATTAAAATTTATTGGCGTTGGTCGATCAACTTTAATGCCTCTTTTTTCAAGAATTTTTGAAAAGTTATCTAATAATTCATTTGCTTTATCGATAGTATCTTTGGTTCTTGGTCCAAACTGACCTCGCATATCACTGTCTTCTGGAACTTTTGCATCTAATGCTGGTTCAGGCGCAGGTATACATGTGCCATCCGCTCTACCAACAATTACATGTTTTAACGGATCCCACTCATTCCAACTATTAACAATAGTTTTATTCTCATTCATAAGGATTAGTTTTTTATAATATTATGTTCAGGGCCGAAAGGAAATTTTGTAATATTTTCTACTCCATCTTTACCAATCACCAAAATATCGTGTTCTCTATATCCACCTGCACCAGGATTACCCTCTGGAATCATTATCATTGGTTCCATAGAAACCACCATGTTTTCCTCAAGAATAGTGTCAATGTCTTCTCTTAATTCTAAACTTGCTTCTCTTCCATAAAAGTGAGAAAGCATACCAAATGAATGTCCGTAACCAAAAGTTCTATAATGAAGGTAACCAAGTTCAGCAAACAATTCATTTAACTCATGACAAATATCTGAACATTTAACACCTGGTTTAATCAATTCTAATCCTCGCTTATGCACTTTTACGTTTGCTTCCCATGCTTTAAGTGATTCATCATTAGCATAATCTAAAAATAAAGTTCGCTCTAGCGCAGTGTAGTATCCTGAGATCATTGGAAAAGTATTTAAAGATAAAATATCTCCTTTAACTAATTTTCTATTAGTCTTTGGATTGTGAGCTCCATCTGTGTTGATACCAGATTGAAACCATACCCAAGTGTCCATATACTCTGCCCCTGGATAACTTTTAACAATTTCTCTTTCCATTCTATCTCTTGCTGCAATTGCTACTTCGATCTCTGTATTATCTTCTCTAATATTTTTAACTATTTCTTCACCACCAATGTCTGCAATTCTTGCGCCATTTTTGATGATCTCAATTTCTTCATTCGATTTAATCATTCTAAGTTTCATTAGATCTTTTGAAACATCACTAAAAATAGAGAAAGTAAAAATAGACCCTATTTTTTCTCGCATATCTAACGTGACATGATCATTTTCTATTCCAATATTTTTTGGAGGTTCATCTCTTCCAATAATTGAAACAATTGCTCTTAAAAAATTATCTCTTTTCCAATCAGTATAAATAACGTTATCACAGTGAGATCTACGCCAAGGTTGACTTGCATCAATATTAGCTGAAATTGTTGAAATTTTACTTTGAGTTATCACACATCCGTATGGTCTACCAAAAGAACAATAAATAAAACCTGTGTAATATGCAACGTTATGCATTGAGGTTAAGATAACCATATTAAGACCATTTTGGTCCATCATTGATCTAAGTTTACTTACTCGATCGTTATATTCTTTATCAGTAAATGGTAATTTTACTTTTTCACCGTTTTTAAGTTCAAAAAAATCTGGCCGTTCCATATTAATTTAAAGCAATATATCTTTTGTTCCATCTCATTATTAAACTGTAATAAAATATAGACACAAAAAGAAAAAAACCACCAATTATAGTATTTGTAGATGGCACTTCATTAATACCAAATAATGGCAACCAAACCCAAAAAATTCCACCTACAACTTCAGTTAAAGATAATAAAGTCAATTCTGCTGCTGGTATCGCTTTAGATCCTATTGAATATAAAATTAAACCAAAACAAACTAGTGTGCCGTGCAAAGAAAATAAAGCTCCATTATAACTAGATGAAAAGAAAACTAAGTTGTTTGATAAAATCATAATTGTTGCAAACACAAAACAAAAAAAGCCTGCAAAAGCTACAGTTGTGAATTTTGGTGTTTCTTTTCTCCATCTTAGAGTTACAGAAAAAACTGAGAAACCAATTGAAGAGGTTAAACCAAACACGAAACCAATTAATGATTTTTCACCAGTGTTTCCAAGTGCCATAATAATGATGCCAACTGTTGCAATTATTATTGATATCCATACATTAAGAGAAATTTTTTCTCTTAAAAATAAAAATGCTAATAATGCTGTAAAAAAAGGCATTGCTGCTAAACAAAGCAGAGTAACTGCAGCACTAGTATTTGTAATTGAATAAATAAATGTAATCATAGCGATACCCAATCCAGATCCACCGATTACTCCTGACAAACCTATTTTTAAGTAGTTTTTGTAAAAATTTTTTCCTTCCTCAAAAAATAAATAAAGATTTAACAGGATGAAAATTGTTAAACCTCTGCCAAAAATATACTGCCAAGGTGCCATTTGAGGATTGTCCATGTATCTCACTACTAATGGACCAAAGGACCATAACAGACCAGCAAAAAGTACAACTGGAATAGCTATTCTTGGATTTCTTAACTGTAACATAATGAGAAATCTAATTGTAAATAGAATTTTCTACAACAAAAATACGTTTCTAAACTAAATTTTGATTTGAAAGGTTGGGGAAAAAACAATCAACGATATCTCCTTTTTTAAATTTTGATTTACCTGCTGGTAACAAAACCCAAATATTTGATTTTACAAATGATTTAATTCTAAAAGACTCTTGCCCTTTTAAAATTTCAACATTTAATTTTCCATTCTTAGTTGTGCTTAATTGGCTCTTTACAAATCTTGTGAAATTATTTTTTTTATTAAAACTGTTCGTCAAAATAGCTTTAATTGATTTTTCTTCAGATAATCCTAAAGCATTTAAAATATATGGAATTACAAAAAATCTAAAACATGCAGCTGAGGAGATTGGGTTTCCAGGGAGCCCAAATATTGCCTTTTCTTTTCCTTTGATTTTTGCAAACATAATTGGTTTTCCAGGCCTTATTGCAGCACTTTTAAAGTAGCTTGATAAATTAAATTTTTTAACGACATCAGGTACGAAATCAAACTTACCTGCAGACACTGCGCCTGAAGTAATAATAATATCATCTTTAGATTTGATTAATTTATTTATTTTTTGTTTAAAAATATTTTGATGATTATCTCTCAATATACTCCCACTTTTAAAATTAAATAAAAAATTTTGATTTAAGTTTTTTATATAGTGTGTGTTGGAATTTCTTACCATCCAATTTGGAATATTATCTTTGTCTGATATTTCGTTTCCTGTTGAAAAAAATAATAAGTTTATTTTTTTTTTTACTTTAATTTGTTTAATACCTAAACTTTTAAAAGCTAAAATATGGTTTGGTTGAATAATTGTATTTTTTTTTATTACAACCTCCCCTTTTCTATAATCTGAACCTGCAAACCTAACGTGATCAAATTTTTTTATTTTTTGGTCAATTAAAATATATTTTTTATTAGGCGCAAAAATTATTTGTTCTATGGGAATAATTGTGTCAAAACCCTTTGGAATAATTCCTCCAGTCATTATTTCTGCAGTATCAAATTTTTTTATCTTTTTTTTAAATGTTTTCATTCCTGCTGCAATTGAGCCAATAATTTTAAATTTTTTTGGGAATTTTTTTTTTAATCCATTAGTATCTATTGAATTAATTGCGTAACCATCAAATGCAGCATTATTCCCTGCAGGATAATCTATATTAGAATAAATATTGTTAGAAACTACTCTATTTAGAGAATTTATACTCTTTATAGTTTCCTCTTTAATTTTAATTTTTGCTTTTTTTAAAATTGTTTTAGATTTTTCGTAACTAATCATTTTTGAGTATTTCTTCAGCTTTTTTTAAATCTTCTTTTGTATTTATATTAAAGAAAGGATCATTATTTGAAAACTCCATATTAATTATTTTTACTCCAGTATTATTAGCCCACAACTCTACTTTTCTTTCTCCTTTATTTAAATCCTTCTCTAACTTATCTAGTAAATTAATAGACCATAAGCCAAATATATTATGTCGTGTATTATTTGACTTAATGAAAAATAAATCACTTTCATTAAAATTTATATTTTGAATAAAATTTTTAAGTATTTGTCTCTTAAAAAAAGGTGTATCAACAGGGAAAGTTGCTATCCATTTGTATTCTTTTTGGTTTTCTTTTATCCATTTCATAGCTGATAAAACTCCACCTAACGGACCAAGATCTTTTTCAAAATCTTCAATTATTGAAATTTTTTCTGAGTTATGAAAACTAATTTTATTATTTGATACTATTAAGAGTTCCTTGAATTCATCAATAATTTCGGTCAACATGTGATTAATTAACAATTTACCAGCTAACTTTACTTGGGATTTATCCTCTCCAAATCTTTGTGACTTACCGCCTGCTAGCACAGTGCCTAAAATATTGTTATGATCCATCTATAAAATATAAAACATTCAAAGTTGAATTAAAGAAATTAAATGGATTTAAGAATTTTAGAAATAGCAACCCATACTGAAAATAATAAAATTATTGAAAACTATACTCATAAGTCAAAACACAAAAATCCAATATGTGGTGATGAGATGGAAATAAGCTTAATTGTCAAAGAAAATGTTGTAAAAGATATGGGTTATCAGTGTAAATCATGTGTTTATTGTCAGGCATCAGTCAGTCTACTGTCCAGAAAAATTAAGGAAAAAAAAGTTGATGATATTAAAAAATTTATAAAAGTTGGTGAGCAACTTTTTGAGGACGCAAAAGTAAGTATGGAAAAACATTGGAAAGACTTTAAAGAAATTTTAGATAAAAAAAATCTTTCAAGGAAAGAATGTTTGCTTTTACCTTTAAAAACTATTGCGAAAGCATTAAAAATTTAAATGATCAAAATTACAAAACCATTGTTGCAAAAAGCATTAATTGCTGGTTTTTTTTCTGCATTAACAATTGGTGTGCTAACAGTCCTTACTTATAAAAGTACACTCGGATATTTTATTGCAGCCTCTTTCGGTTCTTCAATGGTTTTACTATTTGGTTTTCCTGAAAGCCCATTTGCACAACCAAAAAACGTTTTTTTTGGGCATTTGGTAACTGCTTTAGTAGGAGTAATTTTTGTAAACTATATTCCGCTTCCTATTTATATTAGTATTGCAATCGCTGTTGGAGCAGGAGTTTTTTTAATGATTTTATTTAATATTGTTCACCCACCTGCTGGTGGAAATCCAATTATAGTTATTATTGGAAGTGCCTCTTATGATTATTTAATTAATCCAATAATTTTTGGTTGTATAATTATATTGTTATTAGCAATTATAGTTAACAAATATTTATTAAAAAAAAACTATCCATTAAAATAATTAAATGAATTCTAAGTACAAAGTTTTAAAATATTCATCTAATAAGTTTGAGAATATAGACGATTTAATTTCAGTCGAAGAACCATTGGAGATTTCATTAAAATATAAAGAGTCTAATAAATGGATAAATCATAGTTTATCTATAACAATGAGAACTCCAGGTGATGATGAGAATCTCGTAAGAGGATTTTTATATAATGAGCAAATTATAAAAAATATTGATGATATTGATTCAATAGAAAGTTATGGAGATGAAGTTGGTCAATACAATATTCAAAATAAAATATTAGCAACTTTAAATAATTCTGAAAATGCAAATATTTCAAAAATAAAAAGAGATTTTTTAACCAATTCATCCTGTGGTGTATGTGGAAAATCTTCACTTGATGCACTAGAAATAATAAAGAAAAATAAAACAAATCCATTAGAGCCCAAAATCAAAAAAGAGGTAATTGTAAAATCACCAGATACATTGAGAGAAGGCCAATCGGAATTTAGTAAAACAGGTGGAATTCATGCTAGTGGTCTTTTTAATAGCAATGGAGAATTGGTTGCTGTCAGAGAGGATGTAGGAAGACATAATGCTCTAGATAAACTTATTGGTTGTGCATTAAAGAGCAACCAAATTGATCCTAAAAACCAATTTATAACATGCTCAGGCAGACTAAATTTTGAATTGGTTCAAAAGGTTTTGATGACAGACATAGGTATAATGATAGGCGTTGGTGCGCCAACTAGTCTTGCTATCGATTTAGCGAATAAATTTGACATTACCCTTGTTGGTTTCGTAAAGAGGGACAGTTTTAATATTTACACAAATAACAAAAAAGTTATTGTGGACTAAACTAATAAAAGGGTATTTGTGTCAAAAAATATAAGTAATTTATCAGGGAGAATAGGCTTAAAAGATAACCTATTTAAGCAAATCTCAGAAAATACCTTAAGCGATAATCCACAAGATATTAAAGAAATTGCCAAAAAACATAACCTGGGTGTTTCAACTCTCCATGGTGCAGAATCTTTTTATGAATTTTTAAGACCTTCTCATAGAGAAAAAAAAGCGTTCGTTTGTAATGGTAGTGCATGCATGTGTGCAGGTACTCAAGACAAACTAAAAGATAAACTAAAAGAAAAACTAGGTGATGACAAAGTTGGAGAAATGTTCTGCTTGGGTCACTGTTATGAAAATCATGCTTTCCATTATGATGGAGAAAATTATGCTGGAAAAGATATTGAAAAAATAGATCAAATTTTAAAGGGTGAAGAAATTAAACAAGAGAAGTTTTTCTCTAAGAGTTATGCAACAACAAGTTTTTTAATGGATGAAAAATTATCCTCAACAGAACAATTTAAAGAGCAATTAAGTAAATTCTTAAAAACAGATAAAAAAGAAATAGTAAAATCATTATTAGATTCGAATTTAACAGGAAGAGGTGGTGCAGGTTTTCCAACAGGAATGAAATGGGATTTCTGCAGTAAAGCAAAAGGAGATAAAAAATATGTTATCTGTAATGCAGATGAGGGCGACTCTGGTGCTTTCTCAGATAGATATTTGTTAGAAGACCAGCCTTTAAAAGTTATTTTTGGAATGGTAATATGTGGCTACGTAATTGGGAGTGATGAGGGTGTTTTATACATAAGAGGAGAATATCCAAAATCAATTGAAGCATTAAATGGAAGTATAAACAAACTTAAAAAATTAGGATTATTAGGTGAAAATATTTTAGGAACAAATTTTTCATTCGATTTAGGAATTTGTATCGGTCAAGGTGCGTATATCTGCGGAGAAGAAACAGCATTGATTGCATCTATTGAAGGAAGAAGAGCAGAAGTTGATGTTAGACCTCCTTTTCCTGTTACAGAAGGATTATATAAAAAACCAACTGTTGTTAACAATGTTGAAACTTTAGCAGCTGCAACTGGAATTTTAATAAATGGTTCTGAAAAGTTTTCATCTATAGGAAATAAAAAATCAGCAGGTACTAAATTAGTTTGTTTGGATAGTTTCTTTAACAACCCAGGTGTTTATGAAATTGATATGGGTACTCCAATGAAAAAAATATTTAATGAAATTGGTGGAGGATATAAAGAACCATTAAAAGCTTTTCAAATTGGTGGGCCACTTGGTGGTGTGGTTCCATTAAGTGAAATAGAAAATCTTAATTTAGATTTTCAGGAGTTTACCGCAAAAGGTTTTATGTTAGGTCATGCTAGTGTGGTGAGTATTCCTAAAGATTTTTCTATGGCAGAATACATTCATCATCTTTTTGAATTTTCTGCTGAAGAATCATGTGGAAAATGTTTTCCTGGAAGACTTGGATCTTACAGAGGTAAAGAAATGTTTGACCAAGCTAAAAAGAAAACTGCCAAAATACCTTTGAAATTGCTTGAAGAATTGCTTGTTACAATGAAAAAAGGTTGTTTATGTGCTTTATGCGGAGCTATACCCACTCCTATTCAGAACATCCTAAAGTACTTTGGGGATGAAATGAAAAATGATATGGTTAAAGATAATTAATGAGTTCAGAGAAAAGAAAAATTGCTTATATTGATGGAAAACCGTATGAAATCGGACCAAATCATTCGTCTATTTTAAAATTTGTAAAAAGCTATGTAGGTGAAAAAAAAGTTCCTACTTTATGTGATGATCCAAATTTAGCACCTTATGGAGCTTGTAGAGTGTGTTCGGTCGAAGTTGCTTTAGAAAAAGATGGTCCTACAAGAGTAGTTGCTTCTTGCCATACTCCAGTTGCTGAAAATCAACACATATTTACCTCAAATGAATCTTTGAAAGATCTTAGAAAAAATATTGTTGAATTAGTATTAACAGACCATCCAATGGAATGTGATACTTGTGAGGTAAATAATAACTGTGAACTACAAACAGTAGCAAACGATTTGGGGGTATCTGATCACAGATATAACAGTCCAAAACAACATAAAGGAATTCCAAGAGATACATCTCATGATTACATGAGAATGAATTTAGATAATTGTATCAATTGTGGAAGATGTGTCAGAGCTTGCGATGAAATTCAAGGTTCGTTCGTTTTAACAATGAGTGGAAGAGGATTTGAGTCAAGAATAACAACTGATAATGATATGATGTTTGGAGATAGTTCATGTGTTTCTTGTGGTGCTTGTGCTCACACTTGTCCAACAGATGCTATCTCAGATGTTTTTCAATCAAAGTCTGCTTCAGTAGATAAAAAAGTTAGAACTACTTGTTCATACTGCGGTGTTGGTTGTAATTTAGAGGCTTCTATTAAAGATGAAAAAGTTGTAGCAATTGACACGCCTAAACAAACAGAAGTTAACGCTGGACATACGTGTATTAAAGGAAGATATGCATTTAGTTTTTATGATCATCCAGACAGATTAAAAACACCTTTAATTAAAAGAAATGGAAAATTTCAAGAAGCTTCTTGGGATGAAGCTTATGATTTTATCAAAAAAGAGATGAATAGAATTACAAAAGAAAATGGTCCAGATGCCTTTGCTGGAATTTCTTCTGCAAGATGTACAAATGAAGAAAATTATGTTTTCCAAAAAATGATTAGAGCTGCTGTGGGAACTAATAGTGTAGACTGTTGTGCAAGAATTTGTCATTCACCTACTGCTTGGGGAATGCAACAAACTTTTGGGACAGGGGCAGCAACTAACTCTACGGAAGATATTTATCATGCTGATTTATTTTTAGTCATTGGAGCTAATCCAACTAACGCTCATCCTGTCACAGGTGCAAAAATAAAACAACAAATCATGAAAGGTAAAAAATTAATTGTACTTGATCCCGTTACAACTGAACTTGCGAAACTTGCAGATTATCATATTAAACTAAGACCAGGAACTAACGTTGCAGTTCTAAATATGATGTTGCACTTTATTATTAAATCAAAACTTTATAATGCAGATTTTGTTAGAGATAGAACTGAAGGTTTTGATAATTTCTTAAAAGAAATTGAAAGACAAGATGTTGATCATTTAGCAAAAGTAGCTGGTGTAGATAAACAACTAGTTAAAGAAGCAGCAATTGCATATGCTACTGCAAGAAATTCAATGGAGTTCCATGGTTTAGGAGTTACTGAGCACGAACAGGGATCTAAAACTGTAATGTTAATTGCAGATTTAGCAATGATCACTGGAAACATTGGACGAAAAGGTGTCGGGGTTAATCCTTTAAGAGGTCAAAACAATGTTCAAGGTGCAGCAGATATGGGATGTCAGCCTCACCAAGGTGCTGGTTATTTTCCTGTAGCTGATGAAAAGCATCAAGAATTCTACACACAAAAATATGGAGTAACTCACCCAACTAAGCCAGGATTAAAAATTCCTCAAATGTTTGAAGCTGCAATAAACAAGGAATTAAAAGGTTTATGGATCATTGGAGAAGATATTGTTCAAACAGATCCTAATAGTGCTCATGTAATTGAAGCTATGAACTCTTTAGAACTTTTAGTTGTTCAAGAAATATTTATGAGTGAAACAGCAAAATTAGCAACTGTTGTTCTGCCAGGGACTACGTTCTTAGAAAAAGATGGAACTTTTACGAATACTGAGAGAAGAATTCAAAGAGTAAACAGAGCTGTACCTCCTCTACCAGGCACTAAACCTGATGGATTAATTGTAACTGAGATGATGCAGAAATTAGGATTTGATCAGCCAACTTATGATGCAGATCAAGTTCTAGCAGAAATTGCTGATATCGTTCCTTTCTTTAAGGGTGTTACTAGAGAGAGACTTGGAAAATTTGGATTACAATGGCCAGTTCAAGAAGATGGAACTGATACAAAAATTTTACATACAGAAACATTTAAATTAGGTAAAGGCAGATTAAAAAACTTTGATTGGAAAGAATCATCAGAAATAGAAGCAAATCAAAAAGACTATCCTTTGATTTTAACAACTAGTAGAGTTTTACAACATTACAATGCAGCAACAATGACTAGAAGAACAAAAAATATAAATATTGTTGATGAAGATGTTTTATTAATTCATCCTAAGGATGCGGCTCATAGAGATCTAAATACTGGTGATATTGGAAGACTTTATTCAGGCAGAGGTGAGGTTGCGCTTAAAGTTGAAGTTACAGATAAAGTTAAAGAAGGAATTGTATTTACTACATTCCATTTTCCAGAGCATATGGTTAATATGGTTACAGGTCATGGGAAAGATGAAGAAACAATGTGTGCAGAATACAAAGTATCTTCTGTTGAAGTACAAAAAATCTCTAATCAATTTAAAACAGAAGTTAAACCAAAAGAAAATCAAGCTGAAGTTAGTTAATTAAAATGACCATTGGTTGGCATTTTGATAATACCTATTCAAAGTTATCAAATACTTTTAAAGAAAATATTAAACCAACTCCTGTTCATGATCCTGAATTAGTAATTTTGAATGAGGAACTAGCCTCTACTTTAAATTTAGATTTTTCAAAAACAGACAAAAAAAAATTAGCAGAAATATTTTCTGGAAACTCCATACCAGAAGAAACTGATACCATTGCGCAAGCATATGCAGGTCATCAATTTGGACACTTTACTATGCTAGGAGATGGTAGAGCAGTTTTATTGGGTGAGCATTTAGTAAACAATGACAATCGTTTTGACATTCAATTTAAAGGATCAGGAAGAACCTCTTTTTCTAGGGGTGGTGATGGAAGAGCTGCACTTGGACCTATGCTTAGAGAATACATTATCAGTGAAGCGATACATTCATTAAATATTCCAACTACGAGAAGCCTTGCTGTAGTAAAAACGGGAGAAAAAGTTGTAAGAGAAAATCTTTTACAGGGCGCTATATTAACAAGAGTTGCATCAAGTCATCTTCGGGTTGGAACGTTTCAATATATAGCTGCAACTCAAAACATTGAAAATTTAAATACTTTAGTCGACTACACAATAAACAGACATTATCCAGAAATTAAAACATCAAATTCAAAAGGGTTAGACTTGTTAAATCATGTAATGGAAAAACAATGCCAGCTGGTAATCAATTGGATGAGAGTTGGATTTATTCATGGGGTTATGAATACTGATAATATGGCAATTTCAGGTGAAACCATCGATTATGGTCCTTGTGCATTTATGGATCATTATGATCCAAAAACTGTCTTTAGCTCAATAGATAAATTTGGGAGATATGCCTTTTCTAATCAACCACCAATTACAAAATGGAATTTAGCAAGATTTGCAGAATGTTTAATCCCTCTAATTGATAAAAATGAAGATACTGCAATCAAATTAGCTACAGATTTAATAGATAATTTCCAAAATATTTATGAAGATAAATGGTTAAATATGATGAGAGATAAGCTTGGTCTATTTGGTGAGGAAAAAAATGATAAAAAATTAATTAATGATTTGTTTAATTGGATGGAAAAAAATAAAGCAGATTACACAAATACTTTTTGTCATTTAATGGGTATTAATTCTGATGAAGTTTACAAAAATGTTGAATTTGTCAATTGGAAAAATGAATGGAAAAAAAGATCTGAATTAAATAATTCAACTAAGGAAAAACAAATCAAACTTATGAAATCAAATAATCCAATTGTTATTCCTAGAAATCATAAAGTAGAGGAAGCTTTATCCGAAGCAGACAAAGGAAGTTTAGATAAAATGAAAAAGTTATTAGCTATTTTAAAAAATCCTTACGATAATAAAAATAATATTCAGGAATATCAAACGCCTGCTCCATCAAACAATAAAAAATATCAAACTTTTTGTGGAACTTGAAATTATAAAACGTAAGGCTCTGGCCTAGCTGATTTACCTAAAACTCTTTCAACTGCAAAATCACTTATATCAATTGTTTGGTACGATCCTGTTGTGATTAATTCAGTTAAGGCCCTACCGATACCTGGTGCCTGCATTAAGCCTCGTCCGGTAAACCCAGATGCCATGTATACATTCTCATATTTTGGATGTTTACCAACTACTGCATTATTATCCAATCTATTACAATCATAGTAACCTGCCCATCCACCAGTTAACTTTAATTCCTCAAAAGCAGGTATTCGTTTAGCTAGAGCTGGCCAGACTAATTCTTCAAAGTCATTCCAGGCTGGTTCTAAATCTTCTGCGTCGAATACAGAAATAGGTGAGCCTGCTAAATATTCTCCTCCTTCTGGTCTCCAATAAACACCCGTTGTTAAATCTCCACTTAGTGGCATCTCTTTTATATATGTTGGGCATTTTACTCTAAACACGGTATGCTTTTGAGGAACAACAGGAATATCCTCTAACAATTCTTTCGTCCAACAACCAGCCGCAGAAACAATTGTTTTGGCATTTATTTCAGAAATACTTTTTACTTCACCCTTAATAAATTCTGCTCCAAGCTCTATTGCTTTGCTTTTAAGAGCGCTATGAAACATAAATGGATCAATCCATCCTTCGCTTTGGTTATCTGTATAGGTTGCTGTTTCAATTCCCTTACTATTAACATAAGGAAAAACTTTTGATAATTCTGAGCCTTTAATATTTTTTGTTCCTGCATCACAATCTTTATGGTTTTCTAATGCTCTATATTGCTCTTCAGCATGTTCAGGGCCAAACATTAAAAGATATCCATTGGTTACCATACTAGCTGTTGGATTAGGATTTTTTTCTGTTTTTAATAATTCTGGTATTTGAAAAATAAATTCTCTTGCAAATTTTCCTAATAAAATATTTTCTTTTTGGAAAAATTGTCTTCTAAAACCTCCTAGAGATAATGGAAATGAAGCTGTTTTATAAGTAGGATCTCTTTCAATGACTTTTACTTTTCTACCTTCTTTGGATAAAAAATATGCAGTTGCCGCCCCTATTATTCCACCACCAATTACTACAACATCATCCATATCTAATTTAACATAATTAAGCTTGTATTCAGAATTAGTGCAAAGCTACACCAAAGTAAATATGGAATCATTAAGTAGGCGCTCAACATCTTGACGCGTTTAAACCTTAAAATTAAGTTAATTATCAATGCTATTAGTATGATTAATACTAAAAGAGCCAAAACCATATTGTGAAAAACAAAAAAAACTACACTCCAAGTTGTATTGAAAATTAAATGAATAAAGTAAATATAAACAGTATTCATATCTCTATTTTTAGTATGCCAATAAAGCCATATAGAGAAAGTCATCATTAAATAAAGAGATGTCCAGACAGGACCAAATATCCAATCTGGAGGATTAAACGTTGGTTTATTTAAAAGTGAGTACCAAGGTTCTTTAAATATAATTGTAGACAAACCTCCAATTAATGAGGCAGAGAATGTAATAGCAAGAAACGATAGAAATGTTAAAAATTTGTTTTTAAGCATTTTAAATATATACATAACAAAAAATGAGTAAAAAAACTATTTGGATCACTGGTGGAAGTACTGGCATTGGTAAAGCTTTAGCAATTAAGTTTGTAGCCATGGGATGGAACGTTGCTATATCTGCAAGACGAGCTGAATTATTGAATGAGCTTTCAAATTCTTATGAAAATATTTCAGGTTTTCCTTTAGATGTGACTGACAAAGAAAAGTGTAAAGAAGTATTTAATGAAATTAAAAACAAATTTGAAAATATAGATATTTGTTTTTTTTCAACAGGAACATGGGATCCAAAAAAAAGAGAAAGAAATAGATGTCGAGCAAATGGAAGACGTATTTAAGGTAAATTTTTTTGGAACAGTTAATTGTATTAAAGCTGTTGAACAGTACTTTAGAGATAAAAAAAAAGGAATAATAACTATTGTGTCATCAATTGCGGGATATAGAGGATTACCTAATTCAACAGGATATGGACCATCAAAGTCGGCATTAAATAACTTAGCTGAAAGTTTGTACTTTGATTTTAAAAGACACAATGTACGTGTTTGTTTAGTGTCTCCTGGTTTTATTAAAACTCCAATGACAGATAAAAATGATTTTAAAATGCCTTTTTTAAAAACACCCGAGTATGCAGCAGATCAAATTTTTGAAGGTTTAGTAAACAAAAATACATTTGAAATACATTTTCCAAAATCACTTACAATAACATTAAAGCTGCTTAGTTTTTTACCAAGTAAAATTTATTTTGGATTAGTTGGAAAACTCACAAAATATCAAAAAAAATAGTTAATCTTTTACAAATACAACTGTTAATTCTGCTACTTTAAAACCAAACTTTGTCATAGTTGCTCTATTTATTGCAACTCTATCATCTTGTTTAAAAATCCAATCATCAAAAGTGATTTTTATCTCTTTACCTTTGACTGGAACTAATAAAACATATTCAAATTTAAATGCAGGTCCATAAGAATAACCTTTCGCTTTACCAACAACATCACCTGCTGTCCCTTCATAATTGTTTTCATCAATTTTATTTATTTTCCATTCTCGGTCTTGAACTTCACCATCATCCCAATTAAATTTTTCTTTAAGAATTAGCTGCTTTCCATCCCAAGTTCCATTTAAGTCTGCAGAAAATTGTCTTGTAACTTTTCCTGATCTATTTTGTAAAACACCCCAAGCCTTAACATTTCCAGATAAATATTCTTCAATGATTAATCTCGGTTCTTTATTTTTAAAATCTTCTGGTTTCATAGCACTATTATTCGAGCAACTTGTAATTAAGAATAATAAAATTATCAACGAAATTGGCTTAATAATTTTTATATGTCGCATAAATATCTCCATTATTTTATTTATTTTGCATTGAAAACTGAATTAGATCTATATTTTTTGACTTAAATCCTGCTTCACAATAAGAAAGGTAAAACTCCCACATTCTTTTAAATGTTGAGTCAAAACCTTGATTTTTTATTAAATCCCATTTTTTTAAAAACTCATTTCTCCATATAGCCAATGTATTTGCATAATGATCAGCGTAAGAAATATATGAATTAACAGTTAAACCGTTGTCAGAAACGTATCGATTAATGCTATTTTTATTTGGCAAAAAACCACCTGGAAAAATATATTTTTGAATAAAATCTTGTTTGTTTTTATATCTATCAAATAACCTATCATCGATAGTAATTGCTTGAATAGCTGCTTTGCCACCATCAGATAAGTTATTTTTAATAGTTTTAAAATAACCCTCTAAATAATTTTGACCAACTGCCTCAATCATCTCTATAGAAGCAATTGAATTGTATTTGCCTTTAAGATCTCTGTAATCTTTTATTTCAATATTTACTTTTTCGTTTAAACCACAATTAAAAATTCTTTCTTTTGCGTATTCAAATTGTTTTTTTGATATTGTAATACAGTCTAGTTTAACATCGTATTTTTTACCTAGATACTCGGCAAAACCTCCCCAACCACATCCTATTTCTAAAATTTTGTCACCATTATTTGGTTTAATTAGATCAATTAATTTTTGATATTTGTTATTTTGAGCATCAGATAGATTTTTTGATTTATCATCAAAAATAGCACTAGAGTATGTAAGTGTGTCGTCTAACCAAAGAGAAAAAAAATCATTACCTAGATCATAATGTCTAGCAATATTTTCTTTGCTTCTACTTTTTGTATTTTTAATAATTTTATTTTTTACAAAATTAATTATTGGAAAATCAAGAAGGCCTGAGAATTTATGTATTACTTCTATATTTCTTGCAGTTAATTCGATTAAATTTGATAAGTTATTAGTTTCAAATTCACCTCTCATGTAGCTCTCAGCAAATCCAATACTACCACCTCTAATTAAATTATAATTAAAATCTGGTTTTTTGATTGAAATATTTGCATGCAATTTTTCATTTGGATTTCCAAACTTTAAAACTTTTCCGTCATGTGTAGTAAGCTCTAGATAACCATAATTTATTTTATTAAGAAATTTAAAAACTAATTTATCTGCAGTGTTATTTAAAAACATTAATTTTCTACTGTTATATTATTTTTAATTTTAAATTTTTTCTTAATTAATTTAATTCCTTTAAACCACAATTTAAACGCTTCAAAATGTATCGCAGAGATAATTTTAAATGTCATTAAAGGGTGTTTAAGATAAGAATTCATTAAGTTTTTACTTGTCAAAGCAGATCTTTCACCATCTTGAGATGCAAAAAGAATTTTTCCTTCTTGATCATATTGATCAATTACAACTGACAACTTCTGGTCTGGATTTAATATTCTAAAAAAATAATTACAATCCATTTCAATGAATGGTGAAACATGAAATTTTTTTGAGCAATTATTTTGAATTAATTTATTTTGTCCCTCAACTTTAAAAACATATGTGTGTTGCTCACCAAATGTATTTTTAACCTCATATAATATAGAAATTAAATTATCATTATTATCGTATACAAAAAAAATACTTAGTGGATTAAAAACATAACCAAATATTCTTGGATAGCATAAAAGTTTAACTGTTATGTTGTCTGTACTGATTTCGTTATTAATTAGATTTTTTTTTACCCAATCAAAAAGAGATGACCCATCACGGTCACCATGATCTTTTTCGTAAAAACTAATAAGATTAAATTTATTTAATGAAAAAAATTTTAATTTATTATTAAGCTCATTTAACTCTGATAGATCAATGAAAAGTGAAAATACTTTATATTTAAAAAAATGTTCCTTTGGTTTAAATCTCTTATGGATTACGTTTCCATTATATATACAAGAACTAATCATTAAGGTTTTTCAGCATTTCAAGAGATGATTTTATTCCATCTTCATGAAATCCGTAACCAAAATAACTGCCACAAAAAAGTAAATCTTTTTGATTTTGTATTTTAATAAGCTCTGATTGAGCATCTAATGCTTTTTGATCGTAATATGGATGTGTAAATTTTACTTTTTTCAATATTTTTTTCTCATCAATATTGAAGTAAGGATTTAGTGTTAAGAAAATATTTTCATCACACTTTAAATTTTGCAATAAATTTAACCAGTAGGTTATTGAATTTTTCTCTAAATTCTTGTCATCTATTGATGAATTCCAAGAAGACCAAGCTTTTTTATTTTTTGGCATGGCACGCTGATCTGTATGTATGTAAGCTATATTTTCTTTGTAGCTAAAATTCGAAAGAATATTTCTCTCATCCTCAGTTGGATTTTCTATTATCTCTAAGGCTTCATCAGCATGTGTTGCCAAAATAACCTTGTCGTAATCAAAAAATTCACTTTCTCCACCGTAATATAAATCTAGTCCTGACATTTTTCTTTTTATTTTTGTAACTTTATAATTTTTATAATGTTCCCCACTTAATTGTGAAATTATTTTACTAACATAGGTTCTGCTTCTATTGGTTACTGTGTACCACTGTGGTCTATTTTTCAATTTAAACAAACCATGATTTTGGAAAAATCTAAGAAAAAAACTAATTGGCATTTTGCTTGCTTCATAAGGAGGCATAGACCAAATTGCAGATACCATTGGTATTATATGATAATCAATAAATGTTTTGGATAATTTATTAATTTTTAAATATTCACCTAAGGTAATTTTGTCATTGGATATGATTGCTTGATCACTTTTTTTATAAAATTTAATTATATCAAAAAACATTTTTAAGAAATCAATGTTAAATAGATTTGTTTTATTGCAGAAAATCCCACTCAATCCTTTTCCACAATATTCAAATTTCGTATTATCTACTGAAACTGAAAAAGACATGTTGCTTTTTTCAATTTGAATATCATTTTCCTTAAAAAAATTAATTAAATTTGGATAAGTTTGAAAATTAAAAACAATAAAGCCAATATCAACTGATACTTTTTTTTCATCAAAAAACAAATCTATAGTATGAGAATGTCCACCAAAATGGTCTTCTCTTTCGAAAAGATCTACATGATGTTTTTTAGATAAATAATAAGCAGCACTTAGTCCAGAAATACCTGACCCAACGACAGCAATTTTCATTAATTATTATGCTGCATCTTCTTTAAACTCATCCATACTTGGACAAGTACAAAAAATATTTTTATCTCCATACACGTTATCAACTCTTGCAACTGGAGGCCAAAATTTATTTGCTTTTAAGAATTTTGCAGGATATGCAGCTTGCTCTCTTGAATATTTATGATTCCATTCATCTGAAGCTAATTCAATATCGGTGTGAGGTGCATTTTTAATAGGGTTATCTACTTTGTCAAACTTACCGGACTTAACCATATCTATTTCCTCTTTAATGCTAATCAAAGTGTCACAAAATCTATCCAGTTCAGATAAACTCTCACTCTCTGTTGGTTCAATCATCATTGTTCCAGCAACTGGCCATGACATTGTTGGCGCATGAAATCCATAATCAATTAATCTTTTAGCTATATCTTCTTCTGAAATACCTGTTTCGCTTTTAATTGATCTAATATCAATAATACACTCATGAGCAACATTACCATTTGAACCTTTATAAAGAATTGGATAATGGTCTTTTAATCTATTTGCTATGTAATTTGCATTTAGGATTGCAATTTGTGTTGCAAGTTTTACACCTTCGGATCCCATCATCTTAATGTACATCCAAGAAATTGATAAAATACTTGAGCTTCCCCAAGGAGCTGCTGAAACAGCACCTATTCCACTTGCAGGTCCACAATCTTTTACGACTGGATGATTAGGCAGATAAACTTGTAAATGTCTTTTACATGCGATAGGTCCCATTCCAGGTCCTCCTCCACCATGTGGAATACAAAATGTTTTATGCAAATTTATATGACAAACATCAGGACCAAAATTTCCTGGTTTTGCAACTCCAACAAGTGCGTTTAGGTTTGCTCCATCCATATAAACTTGACCACCATGTTCATGAATTACTTCACATATATCTTTAATTTTTTCCTCAAATACGCCATGGGTTGATGGGTAAGTTACCATTAATGCACCAAGATTGTCTGAATGCAATTCTGCTTTTTTCTTTAAATCCTCAAAATCAACATTTCCTTCTTTGTCACAATCAACAACGACAACTTTCATTCCAACCATCTGTGCACTTGCTGGATTAGTTCCATGTGCTGAGCTTGGAATTAAACATATATTTCTATTTTCATCCCCTCTATCTAAATGATACTTTCTTATTACCATTAAGCCAGCATACTCACCTTGGGCTCCCGCATTTGGCTGAAGTGAAACACCAGAAAAACCAGTAATAGATCTTAACCAATTTTTAAGATCTGTGAACATTTCTCTATATCCCTCCATCTGTTCGACAGGTACAAATGGGTGGGGCTCAGCCAATTCTCTCCACGAAATAGGTATCATTTCTGCAGTAGCATTTAATTTCATAGTACATGAACCTAGAGCAATCATTGTTCTATTAAGAGCTATATCCTTATCCTCTAACTTTTTAAGATATCTAAGCATTTCTGTCTCTGAATGATATGAATTAAAAACAGGGTGTTCTAAATATTTTGAAGTTCTTAGTAAATTTTTTGGTAGATTTGGTAAACTAACAGTTGGATCCTCTTTTTTAATTGACTCTGCAGCATTAAATATTTTTAGTAGTTGGTTTACTCTATAAACATTTTTTCTTTCGTCGAAGGAAACAGCCAGCATCTCTGAATTTACTTTTCTAATATTAACTTTTTGGTCTAAAGCATTTTTGAAAATCTGATCTGTCTTTTCTTTGGTTATAATAGTTACAGTATCAAAAAAATAATCTGAGTATAATTCATATCCAGATTGTTTTATTTTATCTGCAAAATTTTTTGCTAGTTGAGATACTCTTTCGGAAATACTTTTAATTCCATCAGGGCCGTGATAAATGGCATATGCTGCTGAAACAATCGCTAGTAAGGCTTGAGCAGTACAAATATTACTTGTAGCTTTGTCTCTTCTAATATGTTGCTCTCTAGTTTGTAATGACAATCTATAGGCCTGGTTTCCATGCCTGTCCACTGAAACCCCAACAATTCTACCTGGCATAGATCGTTTGTATTCATCTTTTGTTGCAAAAAAGGCTGCATGAGGTCCTCCATAACCCATTGGAATACCAAATCTTTGGGAACTACCGACTGCAATATCTGCTCCAAGCTCTCTTGGTGTTTTTAGCATAGAAAGTGCAAGGAGATCACAAGCTAAAATTGCTTTTCCATTTTTTTTATGAATTTTACTTATGGCCTCACTAGGATCTTTAATATCACCTAAAGTTCCTGGATATTGTAAAACTCCGCAAACAATATCTTCTTTTAACTGCTCTAGAACTTTATCCTCGTTTCCAACAAGTACTTTAAGACCCATTGGCTCTGCTCTAGTTTGAATAACGTCAATTGTTTGTGGGTGGCAGTTCTCTGAAACAAAAACTAAATTACTATCACTTTTATCAAGTCTATGACTTAAACCCATAGCTTCGGCAGCTGCTGTTCCTTCATCAAGTAAAGAGGCGTTTGCTATATCCATTCCTGTAAAATCAACAATCATTTGTTGAAAGTTTAATAGCATCTCTAATCTACCTTGTGCTACTTCAGGCTGATAAGGTGTGTATGATGTGTACCATCCAGGATTTTCTAATATATTTCTTAAAATTACATAAGGTGTGTAGGTTCCATAATAACCCATGCCTATAAAATTTGAGTAAATTTGGTTTTTTTTTGAAATTGCTTTTAATTTTCTTAAAGCTTCATATTCTGAATTTGGTTCACCGATATTTAATTCACCTTTAAACTGAATCTTTTCTGGTATGGTACTATTAATAAACTCATCTAATGACTTAAAGTTAAGATCTTTAAGCATTTTTTCTTTGTCCTTTTCAGATGGACCTATGTGTCTTCTAATAAAATCTTTTTGTGAATTATGTAACATTAGCTTGATGTCTCCTTTGCAAATTTATCGTATTCTTCTTTGTTCATTAAAGTATCTAGCTCAGATGTGTCTTTAATTTTCAATTTAAAAAACCATGCACCACCTTCAGGGTCCTCATTAATTTTGGCAGGATCATCCACTATAGACTGATTGGTATCTACCACTTCACCACTTACTGGAGTATAAACATCACTAGCAGCTTTCGTAGATTCTACTACTCCTGCAGTACCATCTTTTTCAACATTAGATCCTTTTTCAGGCAGTTCTGCAAAAACTATGTCTCCAAGCATTTCTGTTGCATGTTTTGTAATTCCTATTGTGGCTACATCTCCCTCCAAAGTAATCCACTCATGTTCTTTAGAAAATTTTACTTCACTCATTAATTTACTCCTTTCACATAATTTTTTTTATAAAATGGTAATGCGCAAACATTTGCTGGATGTTTTTTTCCTCTTACCTCAAGCAAAATTTTAGTATCAACCTTTGAAAACTCTTTATCAACATAACCCATCGCTATAGGACCGTTTACACTTGGTCCAAACGTTCCACTAGTTATCTCACCAATTTGTTTATCTGTATCATCAAATATTTTTGTTTTTTCTCTTGCAATCAGTCTACCTTCAGGCTTAATCCCTACTCTTATTTTGCTTGCTCCATCTTGCATTTGGTTCATAATTTTTTTTGATCCAATAAAACCTCCATTAGATAATCTAGATTTTGAGATTGCCCATCTAAGGTTTGCCTCAACTGGTGTTTTATTAATATCTAATTCGTGACCATATAAACATAATCCAGCTTCTAATCTCAAGGTATCTCTTGCCCCAAGTCCTATAAGTTGTGCTCCCTTTTCTATTAAATTTTCAACGAATTTTTCCGCTTTATCGTTAGAAATTGAAATTTCAAACCCGTCTTCCCCTGTATAACCTGATCTTGTTACAAATAATTTTTGATTATCAGAATCAAACCAATTTCCTGTCATAAAACTTAGTTGATCAACCCCATTTATAATTGATTTTAAAATTTCAACAGACTTAGGTCCTTGAATTGCTATTAAAGATCTATTGTTATCTAAGTTCATTTTAAATTTTGAACCTAGTAAATTAGATAAAATCTCAAAATCTTTATCTTTGCATGCAGCATTTAAGATAATTAAATACCCCTCCTCTATTTTAGTGATAATTAAGTCATCATAAATTCCAGCATCTTCATTCATTAAAAAACTATACTTAGAGCAGTTTTGTTTTAAATTTTTTAAATCTAATGGAAAAATTTTTTCTAATTCTTCTGTTAAACTTTCATCGCCATATATAAATAATTGACCCATATGAGATACATCAAATATTCCAGAATTAGATCTTGTGAATTTATGTTCTTCAATAATGCCTTTGCTATACTGAATTGGCATTTCATAACCAGCGAATTCAACAAACTTAGCTTTGTTACTTTGATGAAGTTTATTTAGTGATGTTTTTTTTATTTCCATATTAACTCTTCTTTGCCCCCTCTGTCTTGGTGCCTGAGAGATTTGCTCCTTCGGCGAGAATAATTCTCTTTCCAGAGTTAATATGTACGGTCCTTTTGCCTGAGAGTTTCCGGGGTGGTTGCTCCTTCGGCGCTACAAAAGTAGTCTCTCCCGTGAATAAATTTATAGCACATTTAAAGTGTTTGTGTGAAATTTATTTAGCTACCTTTTTGACAAGTAATGGAGACAAAAACTGTATAACAACTGCCGTTATAACTACGGCTCCCCCAAAAAGTACAGTAAGTGGTGGGTTTTCGTTTGCAAACATCCATGCCCACAAAGGTCCTAAGACAGCTTCAGTTAACATAATTATTCCAACAAATGCTGAAGGAGTTGATCTTGCTCCAATTGTTATAAGTATAAAACCAAGTCCAACTTGAAAAAATCCTGCAACAAAACCTAAAAAAATATCATTCGTTGAAACAATAATACTTGGTGACATAAATAAACCTATTAACGTTGCAAAAATTCCAGCAACCAATTGTAAAGGTATCATGTCGACTTTTGGATATTTTCTGACAATTAAAATTAAGATCGCAAACGATATTGGCATAATAAATGCAACTAAGTTTCCATTCATTTGACCTGGTGTTAGTGAGCTTCCTAACATTAAAATGATACCAACTACTGCTGTAATAATACAAGTTAATGTAATTTTTGAAATTTTTTCTTTTAAAAACACATAACCAAAAATTGCTAAAAACAAAGCTTGAGTTTGTATTATAAAGTTTGCGTTCGCTACTGTTGTTTCGTACATAGCAAATACATAGCTAGCAAATCCAATGGATAAAATTATACCTCCAAATAAACCTGGAATTCCAGATTTATAAAGAGCACTGAAAATTTTTCCTTTGTAAGTAAAGATTAAAAAAATTGTAATTACTCCAATAAAGAAAAGTGATCTCCAAAATAATATTTGCCAAAGTGTAGATCCATCAAAAGACTTAACAATTAAACCTCCAAAACTTAATGCACAAGCTCCTAAAAAAACTAAAAAAGGCCCTGGTATCTTTGATAAAAAATTCATTAGATTTGTGATAGTAAATTTTGAGTTTCCATTTCATATAACTTAAATAAAGTCTCTGCGTCAGATAAATTAATCTCTTTAAATTTTATTTTTGAACCAGGAGACATCTGTACTAATCGGTCATAATCAACACTAGCCACAACTCCAATTTTTGGATAACCACCAATAGTACCATGATCTGAAAGCATTATAATTGGATTTCCGTCTGCCGGTACTTGGATTACACCTTTAATCAAACCCTCTGATTTTATGTTGGTATTCACAATATTATCAATTTTAGGTCCCTCTAGTCTCATACCCATTCTGTCTGAAAGTTTCGATACTGTGAATTCCTTTTCATAAAATATTTTTTTACCTTCTTCAGAAAAGTAATCAAAATTAGTGCCTTTGATCACTCTTATATTTTCTATTTTGGTATTAATGTAATTGGTTTTTTTAATATCCTTATTTGAATTTATCTTTTTTAAATTAACTTTTTGCCCTACATCTAATTTTTTTCCATCATTAGATCCAATATTTGCTTTTGTATTTATAGAACAACTATTCCATTGAAATTTTAAATCGAACTCTCCACCAAATGCTAAATATCCATAAACTGATTTGTTTGTAGAAACGATGTTTATCTCATCTCCATCTTCAACTTGATAGCTTTGATAGCAATTACCCTCTATTTCAGTATCTTTTTTTTTAATTGAAAAAATTACATCTCCAGTGACAGCAAAATTAATTTTTTCTCCTGAATATTTTATATGAGGACCTTGATATGCAAACTCTATCACTGCAGAGTCTAAATTATTATTAACAAGTTTGTTAGCTATAAGGTAATTTCGATTATCCATAGCACCACTAAACGGAATACCAATATGATAAAGATGATCCCTACCTTTATCTTGAAAGGTGGTATTAATTCCAGGTCTAATTATTTCTAAATAATTGCTACTCATTATAATTTTTATACTGATCTAAAGTAATTTCCTTGAAAACTACTATATCTCCCGGATTAATTAGGTTTGGTTTGTCCTCTTTTGAACTATCAAAAACATCTAAAGGAGTATTTCCCAAAATATTCCATCCACCTGGACTTTCAAATGTATAAATGTTTGCAAATTGCTCAGTTAACGCAACAGATCCCTTGGGCACTTTTACTCTTGGAGTTTCCAAACGTTGAGCTCTCATATTCTCATCTAAGTCACCAAGAAAAGGCATACCCGCAATAAACCCTGTCATGTAACAAAAATATTCTTTATTTAAAAAATTCTCTAAAATTTTTTCTCTGCTTAATTTTAATATTTCTTCCAATCTTTTAATGTCCATTGAGAAATTTTCATGAAAACAAACTGGTATTTCTAATTTTTTAGAACTTATATCTTTTGAATCCTTAGCATTTATATTTTCAACATAATTTTTCACTTCTTTAAAATTTGTTTTTTTTAGGTCATAAGAAATAATTAATTTATTATAAGAAGGGGTTAAATTATTTATCCCTTCAAATTTTTTTTCTTTTATGTTTCTAAAATATTTTATTACTTGTGAATTAATTGATTTGTTTACTTCATTACCAAAATCACAGTACAAAGCTGCGTCACCAAGATTTGATATATTTTTTATCATGTCATGTTATACTTAACATTAGAGACTATGGAAATTAATATAAATTGCGATTTAGGTGAAAAATCAAAACATCATTCAAATAAGTATGATCCAGATTTACTAGAAATAGTTAATTCTGCAAATGTCGCATGTGGTTATCATGCAGGTGATGATGAGTCGATGAATCAAGTGGTTCAAATTTCAAAAAAAAATGGTGTAAGTATTGGAGCACATCCGTCATTTAATGACCCTGAAAATTTTGGAAGGCAAAGAATGAATCTTCCACCTAATGAGGTAAGGCAATTGATTATTGATCAATATGAAATTCTTCAAAAAATTGCTCAAGATCATGGAGAGAATGTTACTCATATAAAACCACATGGTGCTTTAAATAATATGGCTTGTGAGGATATAGATTTAGCTACTACTTTAGCAAAAGCCATAAATGAAATTAATAAGGATTTGATTTATTTAGTTCCTACAGGATCTAAGATGGAAGAAGCAGCAAAAAAACTAAACATGCGTATAGCATGTGAAATATTTGCTGACAGAAATTACGAAGATGATGGGAATTTAGTTTCTAGAAAAAAACCACATGCTCTTATCACTGATCCAGAAGAAGCCAAAAAACACGTGCTTAATATGGTTAAAAATCAGTCACTTAATTGTCACAGTGGAAAGCAGATACCTTGTGAAATAGACTCTGTGTGCATACATGGGGATAATGTAAGTTCATTGTCTACTGCAAAGTCAATTAGAGAAAATTTAATAGAAAATGGGCTGCAATTAAAACCTTTGAATAAAATGGAGAAATTTAAAAATGATTAAAAAACTATTTATAATTTTTTGCTTAACATTATTTGCCACAAACTCATTTTCAGCAGGATCAGATCCTAAACCTGCAAAAGTAAAAACAGATTATGCAAAAGCAGTTGAGTCAATAAAGTGGGCAAAAAAATATGAAGCAAAAGGTAAACTTGAGAAAGCAAAAAAAAGATATGCTAAAGCTCAAAAACTACTTTTGAAGTCTAATTCAGAAAAACCTAACAAAGCTGATACTTTAAATTATTTGGGTTTCACTACTCGAAAACTTGGTGATTACGAAAATGGCGAAAAATATTATCTACAGGGTCTAGCAATCGAACCTAATCATATAGGTATAAATGAATATTTAGGTGAATTATATGTTGCAACAAACAGATTAGATTTAGCCAAAGAAAGATTAAAAATATTAGAAAACTGTAATTGTGAAGAATATACAGAATTAAAACAAATTATTGATGGTACAAAAAAATCAAAATATTAATTAATATTTTGAACCATTTGTTGTGGCATCCATAAAGCTATCTCTGGAAAGATAACAACAAGAATTACTGCAAGGATCATTAACATAAATAATGGGAATGCGCTCCTTGCAATAAATCCCATATCTTTGTTAGCCATTCCTTGTAATACAAATAAATTAAATCCTACAGGTGGTGTGATTTGCGCCATCTCAACCACAATAACTAAAAATATTCCAAACCAGATCATGTCAAAACCAGCCTGTCTAATCATTGGTTCAATGATTGCCATTGTTAATACTACTGCTGAAATTCCATCAAGAAACATTCCAAGAATAATATAAAAAATCATTAATACAAAAATTAACACATACGGTGATAGCTCCATATTTTGTATCCAGATAGCCAGATTTCTTGGAAGACCAGTAAACCCCATAGCTAATGATAAAAATGTAGAGCCAGCTAAAATAAAAGCAATCATACAAGATGTTTTAGTTGCTCCTAATAAGGATTGTTTAAATGTTTCAATGGTTAAGCTCTTTTGAAAGTAAGATAAAATTAAAGCACCTACTACACCTAAAGAAGCAGCCTCAGTTGCTGTTGCAACTCCAGTGTATATTGATCCAATCACAGCTGATATTAAAATAATTACTGGTAATAATTGTTTTGATTTTCTTATTTTTTCTAGAAAGGAAAAATTTTCTACATATTTTGGCATGCTTCTTTTATTTATTAAAGACCAGATAATCACATAAGACATAAATATAAGTGCAATCATTATCCCTGGAATAATTCCTGCAATAAATAGCTTTGCTATAGACTCTTGAACAGTTACTCCATAAATTATTAATATTATTGAAGGAGGTATAAGAAGTCCTAAAGTTCCTGAGCCAGCTAGACTACCTAACAAAATTTTTTCTGGATATTTTCTTTTTCTTAGTTCTGGGATAGACATCTTACCTACTGTTGCAACAGTTGCAGCAGAAGAGCCAGAAATTGCAGCAAAAAGTGCACAACCAACAACATTTACATGAATTAGTCCACCAGGTAATTTTTGCATCCATGGTGATAGTCCAGCAAATAAATTTTCAGATAACCTAGTCCTAAATAATATTTCACCCATCCAAACAAACAATGGTAAAGCTGTTAATGTCCATGATGATGAAGTGCCCCATATTGTAGTTGCCATAGCATCCCCAACTGGTCTTGAAGTAAATAGCATCATACCAATTGTTGAAACACCTATCATGCTTATTGCCACCCAGATGCCAGATCCAAGAAAAAATAAAAGTACGCTTATAAAAAATATTATGAGAAATATTTCAGTCATTCTTGCTTAAAATTTTTAAAATAAATTTATGTAAAACAGCTATAAAAAAAATTAAAGATCCGATAGCAACACTAGTTTGAGGTATCCAAATTAAGATCTCATCTGCACCTTCGCTTCTCTCTTGAAAATCATAAGAAATTAATAACATTTTCCATAAGTAAAAAGACAAATAACCCGAAAAAATTGTTGCTACGATCAGACACCATATTTCTAAAAATCTCTTATAAGATGAAGAGGCTTTTTCTAAAAAAAGAGTAATTCGAATATGTCCACCCTCAACAAAAGTAAATGCTAAAGCATAAAAGGAAGCTGCAGCCATGCAGTAACCTGAGTACTCGGCTAAACCTCTTATGTAAAAACCAAATATCCTTGAGGAAATTCCAATTAAAATAAAAACTGCAACAAGTATTAAAAAAAAAGCGGCTAAATATCCTGAAAATTTATAAAGTTTATTTAGATTATTATTTATTGATTGAAACATTTAGTAAAAAGGCCAACTTACTACAAGTTGGCCTTTTTTTTAAGACTATTTTATTTGTAAGCAGATAAAACTGCAGCACCTCTGTCTCCAGCTTTTGCTTTCCATTCTTCAGACATTGTTGCTCCAACTTTTTCAAAATGTTTTTTCAAAGCTGAATTAACTTCGCCCACTTCCATTCCAGCATCTGCTAAAGCTTTCTTGTCTCCAGTATTACCTTGTTTAGATAATTCCCAACCTTTTTCTTCTGCAATTGCTGCTTGGTTCATTACTAGATCTTGAGTTGCTTTATCAAGTTTATTCCAAGCTGCTTTATTAGCTATGATCATGTTTTTTGGAAACCATGCTGCTATATCATAAAAATATTTAACACCATTTTCCCAAATCTTGCTATTTTTACCAGTTGTGGGAGAAGTAATCATACTTTCAACAGCACCTGTAGAAAAAGCTTGGCTAATTTCAGCTGCTTCAATTTTAGTTGGCGCCATTCCTGTTAACTCCGCAATTCTAATTGTTGCAGAGTTGTATGCTCTAAATTTTAATCCATTTAGATCACCAACTTTTTTAATTTGTTTTTTACTGTAAAGTCCTTGTGCAGGCCATGGCACTGCATAAAGAAACACCAATCCTTTTTCATCAAGACTTTTAACAATATATGGTTTTGAAGCTTCATATAATTTCATAGCATCATCATAAGTAGTTGCTAAGAAAGGTAATGAGTCAATTTCATATAAAGGATCTTCTTTTCCAAGAGCAGACATAAATCTTTCACCAATAGGTGCTTGACCTGTTCTTACAGCTCTGAAAATTTCACCACCTTTAAATAATGAACCACCTGGGTGAGTAACAATTGTTAGTTTTCCACCACTTTTTTCAGTTACATTCTTTGCAAATTCTGTTGCATTAGCAGAATGAAAGTTTCCAGCACCATAAGCCAGTGCCATATCCCATTTTTCAGCTAAAGAAACGTTTGCAAATAATAATACTGATGTAATTATAGATATAAATAATTTGAATAATTTCATCTATCCTCCTTTTTAAAATTAACATTTAATTATCTCTCAGAGATTAAATCAATAAAATTATCATTATGGTCTCATTGAAAAATTGTCAGATTGTACTATTATAATGTTATCTTGATTGAAGAGCTCATAATTTTAACCAATATAATTTTTATAACAATTATATTAACAGCTGATAACGCTGTAATTGTTGGATCTATCGCTTCAAATTTTGTTCCAAAAAACAGGAAACAAATTATTCTTTGGGGTGTAATTGGAGCCTTTGTTTTTAAAATTTTTTTTGCAATATTTGCGACTTTTTTATTTGAATTTTATTTCATTAAGATTTTGGGTGGTTTGTTATTAATTTGGATTGTAAATGATTTAAGAAAAGATTTACTAGACATTAAAAAAGTAAAACCCACTACTAAAAAAGGTAAAGAGCCTTCATACATTAGTAGCATTGGAAAAGTTTTATTTGCAGATATCATGATTAGTTTTGATAATGTCATTGGTGTAGTTGCAGCAGCAAAAGGATATTTTGGATTTATGATATTTGGACTTATGCTATCAGTTGTTTTAACTGGTGCTTTAGCGACATATATGGCCAATTATATACAAAGACATATTTGGATAGCTTATATAGGATTAGTATTTATCTTAATCGTTGGTCTGCAATTAGTAATTGGTGGATTGGTTGATCTTGAAATATTAAATATTAATGAAGAATTTAAAAAATACTTTTAATTAAAAAGAATTTTTTTTATTAGGAAATTTAATTTTTCTAACTTCTTTTGAATAATTTGAAACAGCTTTAGAAATATCTTTTCTAATATTTGCATATTTTTTTACAAACTTATAATTCATTGGATTTAGGCCAATTAAATCATCAAAAACTAATATTTGTCCATCGCAATATTTAGAAGCTCCAATACCAATAGTTGGTATCTTTAAATTTTGCGTGACAAGCTTTGCTAAAGAAGTTTCAACACATTCTAAAACAATTGAAAACACTCCAGCTTTTTCTAATAATTGTGAGTCTCTTATAATGTTGTTCCTCTCTAACTTTTTTTTTCCTTTAAATTTGAAAGTTTTATCTGACTGAGGAAGCAAACCCAAATGACCCATAACTGGAATTTTGTTTTTAACTAAAGATTTGATTGTTTCATAAATTTTTTTTCCACCTTCTAATTTTACACCATCACACTTTGTTTTTTTCATTATTAGTTTTGCATTTTTCACTGCCTCTTTAGGGTTTCGATAAGTATTATGAGGCATATCAACAATCATTAAACTTTTTTTTATACCCATTCTCACACTTTTAGAGTGTTCAATCATAGTGCTCAAAGTTACTTCTCTTGTGGATTTATAATTGTATAAAACCGAACCAAGTGAGTCTCCTACTAAAATTAAATCACAATAATTATCCAATATAGAAGCAATATTTTTTGAATATGCAGTTAGACTAACTATTTTTGACTTATTTTTTTTTGCAATAAATTTTTTAATTTTACTCATTTATAAATTCTTGGTTCTTATAAGCTTTCAGAAGCTTTTTAGATATAGATAGTTTCTTTGCAATAGGAGATTTTTCGTCAATAATTCTCCAAAAAGGAAGTTTTGGTTTTTTAGTTTTTTTTTTAATTTGTTCCTCTAATGATGCCTCTATAGCAATTCTTAAAAAAATCCCTGTAGATACTGGGCACGTTTTGTTAGCTTTGGCTTTTTTGGCTAAAGCTTCTCTCATTTCAATAACTGTCTTTTTTTTACCTTTAGGAATTTTATGAATATATTTTGCTATTGAACTTGGAGATGAAACTAGCATCGTTTCACCTTTCTTAATATCTGCAAAATTAAAAGTTAATTTTTTAATTTTTTCCTTGTATGGTTTGTTAAACTTAGCAATCCACATTAGAAAAATATTACCAGATACCAGTATTCTCCATTGAGGCCCAAGGCTCTTTGGGTTCTAAATTTCCTTCTTGAAGTATTTCAATTGAAATTTTGTCTGGTGATCTAACAAAAGCCATGTGACCATCTCTTGGCGGTCTATTAATTGTGTAGCCCATATCCATTAATCTTTGGCATGTTTCATAAATGTTATCTACTCTATAAGCAAGATGACCAAAATTTCTTGAACCTTCTCCAAGCTTATCACCATCCCAATTATATGTTAATTCTATTTCTGCCTTTTCATCATTAGGGGCTGCAAGAAAAATTAATGTATATCTTCCTTTTTCATTTTCCATTCTTCTTGTTTCTTTTAAACCAAGTCCTTCGCAGAAAAATCTTAAAGACTCATCTACATTTTTAATTCTAATCATTGTGTGTAAATATTTCATATGACTAACTTATAATTAAAAACCATTTCCTTTCAACAGTTGAAAATTTATACATTAATTTTTTTTCTGACTAGCAATTTTTGTCATCCAATCCTTTGCTAGAGACGTAGAATGGCGCTTGTCATACTCTGATAAACAGAAAAATGTTAAATCTAAACTATAATAAACACAAGATAGTAATCCCAATTTAATCAATTGTTCATCATTTAAGTTGTTTATTTTCTCAATATGACGAATAAATACTGCGTCTGACCAAATATGTTGTGATGGTAAATTTGGATTGTTATTAAGCATAATGGGTTTTAGAGCTCTTCCTGATAATCCTAAAAATTTATTAAACATCAGATTATATTCATTTAAATAACTACAAACATCTCCAAACAAAGGTTGATTTTCATAATGTGATATAAACTCAACTTCACAAACAATTTTTAAAACATTTTTAAGAGTTTTAGATGCTCCCTTAAAAATATCTAATTCGGCACCTTGCACATCTATTTTTATGAAATCAATATTTCCCACGTTATGCTTGTCGACAAAATAATCTAAACTTATTGTATCAATTTCAGTTTCTTCTTTTAAATAAGCCACCTCAAAATTATTATATAACTTAATAAGTTTTTCATTAGGTTTGTACAAACTGCTACACATTGGATGATTTGTAATATACAATTTTCTTTTTTCATTAGCTTTACCAAGTGCATACGGATAATATTCTACTCCTTCATGAGATTGGGAATTCATTTTTTCACAAACTTCTTTTTCTATTTCAAATCCAATAATTTTAGTTGAAGGAAAATAATCTAAAAGTTCATAAAAAGGCTCTTTGTTATCTTGGACTTGCACGGCTCCTATTTCAATAATGTTAAAATTAATATTAATATTTGTTTGTTTAACAAACTCAACAAGTGAAGATAGTGCTGGGTTCATTCAAGCTCAATTGTACTTGGGGGTTTTGAAGTAACATCATAAACAACTCTATTAATTCCTCTAATGCTATTTACAATCTTATTTGAGATATTTTGTATAAATGTTTTTTTAAAATCATAATAATCTGCAGTCATGCCATCCTCTGAAGTTATAGCTCTTAATAAACATAAATATTCATATGTACGATTATCTCCCATAACTCCTACAGTTTTGACAGGAAGCAAAGCTGCATATGCCTGCCAAATCTTATGATATAGACCATGATCTTTTAAAGCTTGGATAAAATAATAATCAGCTTCTTTCAAAATTTTTATTTTTTCGTTTGTAATTATACCTGGCATTCTAATAGCAAGTCCAGGTCCAGGAAATGGATGTCTTGAAATAATTTCTTTACTTAAGTTTAACTCTAATCCTAATTTTCTTACCTCGTCCTTAAATAAGAATTTTAGTGGTTCTACTAATTTTAAATTCATTTTTTTGGGTAAGCCACCCACATTATGATGTGATTTAATTTTAGAAGTTTGGCTTCCAGTAACAGATTTGCTCTCAATTAAATCTGGATAAAGAGTGCCTTGAGCCAAGAATTTTACATTTTTAATTTTCTTAGCGTATCGTTCGAAGATTTTAATAAATAAATTACCAATTATTTTTCTTTTTTTTTCTGGATCAGAAACATTTTTTAATTTTTTAAAGAATTCCTTTTCAGCATTTACATAAATTAAATTCATTTTTAAACGCTTCTTAAAAGTTTGAACTACTTGTGTTTCCTCATTTTTTCTTAAAAGGCCAGTGTTTACAAAAATACAATAAAGTTTTTTTCCGATAGATTTGTTCAAAAGTTGAGCGACCACACTACTATCCACCCCACCTGATAATGCACAAATTACTTTGTTTGTGCCAACTTGTTTTCTAATCTCTTTAATTAGCTGATTTTTTTGATCTTTAGATGACCAATTCTTTTTAATTTTACAAATCAAAAAAATAAAATTACTTATTAACTTTTTACCATTTTCTGTGTGAGTTACCTCTGGGTGGAATTGAACCCCATAATATTTTTTTATTTTATTTTCAACAATTGCAAATTTAGAATTGGTACTTGAAGCAACAACTTTAAAATTCTTTGGAAGTTTTGATACTTGATCAGCATGGCTCATCCAAACTTGTTTAGATTTTTTATTTCCAAAAAAATTTGTTGTTAAAAGACTGTTATTTTTTTTATAAACATTAGCTAGACCAAATTCTCTATGTTTTGATTGTTTGACCCTTCCACCGTTAAGTTTTGATAAAATTTGATGTCCAAAACATATTCCAAGAACTGGTACATCAAATTGTAAAATTTTTTTATCAAATGAATATTTATTTATTTGATAAACATTTAGTGGGCCACCAGATAATACTATACCTTTAATGCTGCTATTTATATCTTTTAATTTTATTTTTTTGTGACTAACTATTTCTGAAAACACACCTAATTCTCTTACTCTTCTTGCAATTAATTGAGTAAATTGTGATCCAAAATCTATTATTAAGATTTTCTTAAGATTTTGATCAAGACTCATTATTTTCAGGTTCTATATTTTTTAATGACTCTTGAATATCTTTGTTTTCATCGCATAAATTTTTACAAACTTTCACAAACTTTTCTGAAAGATCTTTAACTTTTTCATAATTAGATTTTTCCAAAGCAATTTTCATTAACATTAATAAAGCTTCCTCATTATCAGGCTCAATTAAAAGTGTTGTTTCCAAATTGGATTCTTCTTTTCTTTGATTTTCTTCTTGGTTGTAAATTTTTGCTAAATATAAATATGAGTTTGCGTCTTTTGGATTAAAAACTATATTTCTCTCAAATAAAAAACGTGCATCTTCGTATTTTTCTTTATTAAACAATTTTAAAGCTTCATTAAAAAAATTTTCTTTACTAAAAGAAGTGTTGTTAAGAGAAGCTGTTAAAAGTATTAATCCTATTAATTTGAAAATTTTGCTCATTAATATTTACTATCGTTTTTTACCACATCTACATTATGAACCATACTTTCATAAAATCCAGCTTTTGTAATTTTCACAAATTGTGGTTTATTTCTTAATTTAATGATTGTTTTTGATCCAAGATAACCCATGGAAGATTTCAATCCACCAATTAATTTAAAAATTATTTTCCCAACATCTCCTTTATATTTTACAAAACCTTCAACACCCTCAGGTACGTATTTTGAAGAATCTTTTTGTTTTTTTTGAAAGTATCTATCAGCTGAGCCTTTATTCATGGCTCCCACAGAACCCATTCCTCGAAAACTTTTGAAAAGCTGTCCATTTTTTTTAATTAATTTTCCTGGAGTTTCATTTGTGCCTGCAAATAACGAACCGATCATTACAGCATCAGCTCCTGCAGCAAAAGCTTTTGCTAAATCACCAGAATATTTTATTCCACCATCTGAAATTATTTTTACATTTTTATTCTTTAAACCACTTCTTACATTTAAAATTGCGCTTAATTGAGGAACTCCTATTCCAGCAACTAATCTTGTTGTACAAATGGAACCTGGCCCTATACCAATTTTAATTATATCTACTCCTAACTTTATTAAGAATTTTGCAGCTTCAAGTGTAGCAATATTTCCCGCACATAAAGCAATTTTGTTGCTTTTTATTTTTTTTATATATTTGATTATTTCGGCAACTTTCTTTGTATGTCCGTGTGCTGTGTCTACTACGATTAAATCTACACCTTCTTTAATTATTTCTTTAGCTCTAATAAGTTCATTTTGTGCTGCACCTACTGCTGCTCCAACAATTAGTTTTTGTTTTTTTACTTTTTTTATCTCTGATAATTGTTTTTTTATATCAAGGTTTCTATGAATTACTCCAATACCTCCAGCTTTAGCTATAGCTATTGCCATTCTGCTCTCGGTAACAGTATCCATTGCAGATGATAAAAGTGGAATTTTAAGTTTCAAATGCTTTGTTAAAGATACACTAGTATCTGCATCAGAAGGTAATATTTCTGAGTACTTCGGAGCTAATGTAACGTCATCAAAGGTAAGTGCTTCTTTTATGGGAACCATAATCTTTTATATACGATTCCTTTTAAAATAAAAGTCTCTATCTAATTTTTCTACAGATTATAAAACTTTCTTTTGAATCTTTTCTACTGGATTTTGGTTTAAAAACCTTTACTTCTTTAAAATATTTTTTTCCCTCTGCGACGATTTCGTTAAACGTTCCACCCATAAAAATTTTTGAAATAAAATAAGCATTTTCTTTCATTAAGTCTTTTGCAAAAAACATTGCCTCTTTACAAAGTTCTCCAGTTTGTATTGAATCTATATTTTTAATACCAGTTGTATCTACTGCCATATCAGACATTACAACATCAACTTTACTGTTTATATTTCTTTTAATTTCTTCTTGAGTTTGTTCTTCAGTAAAATCTCCTTGGATTTGAACACTATTACCTATGGGTTCCATTTTTTTTAAATCTATAGATATCAATTTTCCACTTTTAGCTGCTTTAAGGGCATACTGTGACCAGCTTCCTGGAGCTGCACCAATATCAATTATTGATAGACCTCCCTTAAAAATTTTAAATTTTTCATCAATTTCAATTAATTTGTAGGCTGATCTAGCTCTATAGCCATCTACTTTTGATTGCCTGACATAGATGTCTCTACGTTGTTTATTTACCCAATCCTTGGAGATTTTATTTTTTTTCAATTAATTATTAAACCTTAAACTTTTATTTAAAATTTTACCTGTGATAGTTTTTATATCTATTTTAATTTCCTTATTTAACCTCATATCTTTGTTGTCTTTCCAAATACCTGCCGCTAAATGCATAATTCCAATTTTATAGTTTGGCAAATAAGGTTCTACCCAAGTGTCTTTTTCTTCATCAAATTTTGGTAAAAGATTACTTGTAATCCAATTACAGTTTAAAGGGAGAAATTCAGTTTCTATGTTGTCTACATAAACTGAAATATTCATGGCTAACTGTTCTGAACCAAATATTTCTCCAGCTTTTAATGTTTCTTTTAAATTTTCCTGCCAGGACTTCCAGGCATTTGAATTTTTTTCTAATGAGAAAACACCTATATTAATATGAGGAGCAAAAGCCAACTTTCTTGCTTTTTCATAACTTATATTTGAATTTACAGCGTGTTTAAAATTTTGAGATTTTATTATAGCTAGTTTTCCAAATACCCAATTTACCCTAGAAGTGATTTTATAACCTGGTCCTATAGTCTGAGTAATCCCCAACTTTCCATCGTCGCAAGCTTTAAAATAAATTTGAATAGTTTTCCAATCATTTACCCAAGCATCACAATCGATCCATAAATACTTTTCATAGTTTGGAAAATATTTAGGTAAAAAAGCTCTAGATACTTGGCTCTTTAACCATTCTCGCCCTTTAATTTTACTATCTGGAACTTTTATATCCCATTCAGCGGTCTTAATTTCATCTACTTTTGAAGACAGTTGTACCTTTTGTTCCTCTGATAATCCTGCATCTAAAATACAAATCGCAACTTCAGAACTATCTTTAAATCTTTTAATAGAATCTATTAACTCATTTAATAATGGGAAATAATTTGAATCAGCTAACGATACAATTACATTTTTTTTCATTACAAAATATCTTCAAGATCATCATCTTCATCTTTGTAATTTTGATCTTCGTTTTGTTTTTTTAATTTTTGATAATGAAAAAAACTAATAGGAAGCATACCTAAATAAATAATCGCACTAATAAAAATGACATTAAAAGGGTAAACTAGAAGCAATCCAAAAAATAAAACTATTCCAAATAGTAAAAAAATAGTTACTTTTCTTTGTATTACAATTTTTTTAAACGAATAACTTGGAAATTTACTAATAAGCAATAAAGATGTCATAACAAAAAAAACTGGAACAACAACATTATAATTAATATTTATAAAATCAAAACTTGTAAGACTAAAAATTAATGGGGTTAGCACTAAGATACCTCCTGCTGGAGATGGAACTCCTTCAAAAAAATTGTCTCTCCAAGAGGGTGCTTGACCTGTATTTACATTGAAACGAGCTAGACGCAAAGCAACACAAATTACATATACTAAACATAACAACCATCCAAATCTTCCTAATGTATTAAGTTTCCAGAAATACATAATAAATGCTGGGGCTACTCCAAAACTTATCATATCTGTTAAAGAATCTAGCTCTTTACCAACTTTAGATGTCCCTTTAATTAATCTTGCTATTCTTCCATCTAATCCATCTATAAGAGCAGCAAACATAATTGCTATAATTGCAAATTCAAATTTACCGTCTAAAGCAAATCTGATTGACGACAAACCAATACAAACTCCTATTAGAGTTAACATGTTAGGCAAAATTACTCTTGCGTTAGTTTTTTTATCCGTAACAATTTTTAAATTGTTCTTTGGTTGTTCCATAAATTAATTTTTAGCTAGCAATGTTTCTCCGGAAATTGCTGTTTGACCAACTTTAACTAGTGGTTCATAATTTTCATAATAAACGTCCGCTCTACTACCAAATCTAATCATCCCAATTCTATCACCTTGATTTAATTCCTGATTTTTATTTGTTTCGCAAACTATTCTTCTTGCAACTAACCCTGCAATCTGAACGACTACAATGTCATTCCCATGTTTATCTTTAATTTTATAATAATTTCTCTCATTGTCCTCACTTGCTTTATCTAAAGATGCATTTAAAAATTTTCCAGGTTTATATAAAATATCTTCAACAATACCTGAACATGGTGTTCTGTTTACATGACAGTCAAAGACGTTCATAAAAATACTTATTTTTTTAAATTTTTTATTTTCTAGTCCAAGTTCTTTTGGACCATCTACCTCTTCAACTTTAATTACTTCTCCATCTGCAGGGCTAACTAGGTAACTATCATCTCCTATAATTGTTCTCTCTGGATCTCTAAAAAAATAATAAACCCAGATAGTCAGTAATATTCCTATTAATCCTAAAAAATTATTAATAATTAAAAAAATGATAGTTATGAATACAGCTATAACTATAAACTTGTATCCTTCAGTGTGAATCTTTGGAAATATCTTGCTAAACATATTCTTCTATTTGCTAATTTTCGATTAATATGTATATAAAATGATCAAATTCAATTAATAAGATAATTTTTATTTAATGAGCAAAATCAAGGTAAAAAACCCAGTTGTTGAGCTGGATGGTGATGAAATGACTCGTATTATATGGGAGTTCATCAAAAATAAATTAATCCTTCCATATTTAGAACTTGGTATTGAATATTACGATTTAGGTATGAAAAGCAGAGATAATACAGACGACCAGATCACAATAGACTCTGCAAATGCTATCAAAAAGATTGGTGTTGGAATTAAGTGTGCAACGATTACACCTGATGAAGCAAGAGTAGAAGAATTTGATTTAAAAAAAATGTGGAGATCTCCAAACGGAACCATAAGAAATATAATTGGAGGAACAGTATTTAGAGAACCAATTATTTGTAAAAATATTCCAAAACTTGTTCCCTCTTGGACTGATCCAGTGATTATTGGAAGACATGCATTTGGTGATCAATATAGAGCAACAGACTTTAAAGTTCCTGGAAAAGGAAAATTGGAAGTCAAATGGACATCAGAAGATGGAAAAGATGAAATTAAATATGAAGTATTTAATTTTACAGGTCCAGGTGTGGCTTTATCAATGTACAATTTAGACAAGTCTATCGAAGACTTTGCAAGATCTTGTTTTAGTTATGGGTTAATTAAAAAATGGCCTGTTTATATGTCAACCAAAAATACAATTCTGAAACAATACGATGGAAGATTTAAAGATATTTTCCAAGAAATTTTTGACAAAGAATATAAGAGTGAATTTGAAAAAAAAAATTTAACTTATGAACACAGATTGATTGATGACATGGTTGCGTGTGCGATGAAGTGGAGTGGAAAATATATTTGGGCATGTAAAAACTATGATGGAGATGTGCAATCAGATACTATGGCACAAGGTTATGGATCTTTAGGTTTGATGACGAGTACATTATTAACTCCAGATGGAAAAGTAATGGAAGCAGAAGCTGCACACGGAACAGTAACTAGACATTATAGAATGCATCAACAAGGAAAAGAAACTTCAACCAACCCTATCGCATCAATTTTTGCTTGGACAAGAGGATTAGCTCACAGAGGTAAATTAGATGGTAATGAAGAACTAATTAAATTTGCACAAACTTTAGAAAAAGTTTGTGTTGAATGTGTTGAAAGTGGATCAATGACAAAAGATTTAGCAATTCTTGTTGGTCCAAATAGTAAATTCTTAACTACAAATCAATTTTTAGATGAAATTGATGGTAATTTAAAAAAGAAATTAAACTAAACTCTTAAGCTTTTGAAAAGCTTCTTCAATTTTTGACTGATCTTGTCCACCAGCTTGAGCAAAGTCTTTTCTGCCTCCACCGCCTTTTCCACCAATTATTTCAGATCCAACTTTAACAAATTGGACTGCATCAAACTTGTTTGTTAAATTGTCTGTTACTCCAACAGCTAATCCAACCTTGTCATCTTTATTTGCAAACACAACCACAATACCTTCACCTAAATCTTTTTTACCTTTATCTACAAGTTTTCTTAATTCTTTTGGAGGTAATCCATCTATTTTTTGAAGTCTTAACTTAACTCCATTTATTTCTTCGTCTTTAATAATATTTTTTGATTTGTCCTCTAAAATTGCATTTACTGAGATAGTCTCTAATTGTTTGGTTAAATTTTTGATTAAAGTTTTTTGGTCAGTTTCTTCTAAACTTGGTTTTCCTCCCAATTTAATAATTTGCTGACTTAAATCTTTAATTGTTTCCTCATCTTTTTCTGCAGATAGGTTTGATAATTTTTCTTTATTTTTTAAATATTCCTCTAATTGCTTGTCTCTTAAAGCCTCAATTCTTCTAACCCCTGCAGCAATTGATGATTGGCTGACGATCTTAAATTTACCAATATCCCCAGTGTTTTTAACGTGTGTTCCTCCGCATAATTCAGTAGAAAAATACTTACCATCCTCGTCTCCCATTGAAAGAACCCTTACTTCATCTCCGTATTTTTCACCAAATAATGCTAAAGCACCATTTTCAACCGCCTCATCAGGTGTCATTAATCTAGTTTTAACCTCAGATTTTTTAGACACCATTTTGTTTACAAATTCTTCTATTTTATCAATTTCTTCATTCAAAATTGGCTTCATGTGGCTGAAATCAAATCTCAATCTGCTTGGCTCTACTAAAGATCCTTTCTGAGTGACATGAGTACCTAAAACTCTTCTCAATGACTCGTGCAATAGATGGGTTGCTGAGTGATACGCACGAGTATTATCTCTTCTTTCCACATCAATTTTTAATTCTACACTTTCTTGTAGTTTTATAGATCCACTCTTAACCTTTCCATAATGGACAAATAAATCTCCAAGTTTTTTTTGAACATCGGTTACTTCAAATTTAAAATCATTTGATACTATTTCACCAGTATCACCAACCTGACCTCCAGACTCGCCGTAAAAAGGAGTTTGATTTACTATGATTATTCCTTCATCATTTTCTTTTAACTGATCTACTTCTTTATTATCTTTTAAAAGAGATAATACGACTCCTTCAGCTTGATTAGTTTCGTATCCTAAAAATTCAGTTGCTTCTAATTTATCTTTTATTCCAAACCAGATATCTTCAACTGCCGCATCACCAGAACCTTTCCAATTTTTCTTAGCAAGTTCTCTACTTTCCTTCATTAAAGATTGAAACTTTTCAGTATCAATTGACATTGATTTGTTTCTTAAAATATCTTCTGTAAGATCTAACGGGAAACCATAAGTGTCATATAATTTAAAAGCTACTTCACCTGGTAACACTTTATCTATTTTAGATATTTCATCATTTAAAATTTTTATTCCTCTGTCTAATAGAACTAAGAATTTTTCTTCTTCCATTTTTAAAGTTTCTTTAATTAAAGATTCGGCTCTAACTAATTCTGGATAGTTTCCTGACATTTCATTTTTAAGAGTGTCAAACAAATTATAAAAAACTGGTTCCTTAGATCCAAGTAAATGAGAATGTCTCATCCCTCTTCTCATAATTCTTCTAAGAACATAACCTCTTCCTTCATTTGAAGGTAAAACTCCTTCAGCAATTAAAAATGAACTAGCTCTTAAATGATCAGCGATTACTCTAAAACTAGATAGGTTAGATTTGTCTGATTTAACTTTTACAATTTCAGAGGCTGAATTAATTATTTTTTTAAAATGATCTGTTTCATAATTATCATGAGTACCTTGTAGTAAAGCTGCTATTCGCTCAAGTCCCATTCCTGTATCAACAGATGGTTTTGGAAGATTTATTCTTTTATCTTTTGTAACTTGTTCAAATTGCATAAATACCAAGTTCCAAATTTCTATAAATCTATCTCCATCTTCATCTTTAGAGCCTGGTAATCCTCCAGGTAAATGATCTCCATGATCAAAGAATATTTCAGAACAAGGTCCACAAGGACCTGTCTCTCCCATTGACCAAAAATTATCTGAGGTTGCTATTCTAATAATTCTATCATCGCTAAAACCCGCTATTTTCTTCCAAAAATTAAAGGCTTCATCGTCTTCATGAAAAACGGTTACATAAAGTCTGTCTTTATCTATGCCAAAATCTTTTGTAATTAAGCTCCAAGCATAGTGAATTGCTTCTTCTTTGAAGTAATCACCAAAAGAAAAGTTTCCTAACATCTCAAAGAAAGTATGGTGTCTTGGTGTGTAACCAACATTTTCTAAATCGTTATGTTTACCACCTGCCCTTACACATTTTTGTGATGTGGTTGCTCTTACATAATCTCTTTTTTCTAACCCTGTGAAAACATTCTTAAACTGGACCATTCCAGAATTGGCAAACATTAGTGTAGGATCGTTGTTTGGAACTAAATTACTAGACTCAACAATCCTATGATCGTTCTTTTCAAAATACTTTAAGAAAGTATTTCTTATTTCATTGAGCGTTTTGTCTGCCATATTTTTAAAATACAGCTTTTTTATTCTATGTCTAGATATCGAAGGGAAAAAAGGCGCTTAAATTAAGCGCCTTTTATTAATAAAGATGACCTATTAATTCTTTTTAGATGGAGGAGTAGCTTCTGCTTTATCAGCCTCTTCTTTTTCAGCTACTTTCTTTTCTTTTTCCAATTTTTCAGGATCGATTGGATTTCCTTCTATTTTCTTAGAAATCACACCTGCTTTTTCTCTAATTGCCATTTCAATTTCTGCAGCAACTTTAGGATTTTGAGCTAGATAAGTCTTAGCATTCTCTCTGCCTTGACCAATCTTCTCACCTTTGTAAGCATACCATGCTCCTGATTTTTCAATTATATCTGCTTTAGAACCAAGATCGACTAATTCGCCCATCTTACTAATTCCTCTTCCATACATCAAGTCAAACTCAACAACTTTAAATGGTGGTGCTACTTTATTCTTAACTACTTTCACTCTTGTAGAGTTACCAATAATTTCATCTTTATCTTTGATGGCACCAATTCTTCTAATATCCATTCTAACAGATGAGTAAAACTTAAGTGCATTACCACCTGATGTTGTTTCTGGACTTCCAAACATAACTCCAATTTTCATTCTGATTTGGTTAATGAAAATCATCATTGTGTTTGTGTTTGAAATTGAACCTGTTAATTTTCTTAAAGCCTGACTCATTAATCTTGATTGAAGACCAACATGATGATCTCCCATCTCGCCTTCAATTTCAGCTTTTGGAGTTAAAGCTGCAACAGAGTCGATTACGATTACTGAAATAGAGCCTGATTTTACTAGTGTATCAGCGATTTCTAAAGCTTGTTCACCAGTGTCTGGCTGTGAAATTAAAAGTTCTTCAGTGTTTACACCTAATTTTTTTGCATAAACTGGATCTAATGCATGCTCTGCATCAACGAATGCACAAATGCCTCCAGCTTTTTGAGCTTCAGCAACAACTTGTAATGCTAATGTTGTTTTTCCAGATGACTCTGGTCCATAAACTTCAATAATTCTTCCTTTTGGTAATCCGCCAATACCTAAAGCTAAATCAAGACTTAAAGAACCTGTTGAAACAGACTCGATATCCATCGCTCTCTTTTCACCAAGCTTCATTACAGAACCTTTTCCAAAATTATCTGTAATTTGAGCTATTGCAGCGTCCAACGCTTTGTTCTTTTCTTTAACATCCATTTCTTGATCTTTGGTAGATTTAACTACTTTTAGGTTATTTTTCGTCATTTTTTGCCTCTTTTTTTAAATTTTTAAACACTCGAATCATGAAACAAATGTACACATTTTGTTCTCATTAGCAATATATTTATTTTCTACCCCAAAAAATCAAATATTTACTTAAGTTTTAGATATTGGCTATTGAGTAAACCTACTGCTTTAAGCAGATTGTATTGAGCCATAAGATAATTTTTCTCAGAGTTTGCTAAAGAAATTTGAGCAGACAATAATAAAGCATTTGATTGAATAACATCTAAAGTAGTTCTTGAACCTCTTTCATATTCTGCTGCAATTCCTTCATTAGCTATTTCAGCTGCATTTACTTGAACTCTTACTGAATTTAGAAAACTTTCAGAGGACTCTAGACTAGACCATGCACTAGCTACATTCGTTTCGTTTGTTCTGACAGCGTCATCTAATAATAATCTTTTTCTAGTAGTTAAATTTGAATTTTTATTAATAGTTGATCTTTTTTTTCCACCTGAATAAAAAGGCCAATTAACTGTTGCTTTTAATATATCCTTTTCCCTTTCAGCATAAGTAGAACTAAGATCATCAGTATAAGATCTCTCTAAAGACAAAGAAGCAGTTGGTTTTAAATCTGACTCTGAAATTGCCAATTCTTTTTCAGCTTTTGCTAAATCGAATTTTGCTATTTGAATATCTGGGTTGTTTTGTTTTGAAAGATTAATCGCTTCATCCAAAGATTTTGGAATACTGACTATTGCTGTTGAATTTTTCTGTAATTGGTTCGGATCGCTTATTTTTCCAATAATATTTTCATAATTAAGTTTGCTGATTAACAGATCACTTTTTGATTTTGCAAATTGAGCTTGCGCTCCCGCAAGCGACGACTCGGATTGTGCTAAGTCGGTGTTTGTAATTTGACCTCTGTCTCTTCTAATTTGATCATTTTCAACTTGTCTGATTAAAAGATTTAAATTTTTTGCGTTAATATCAAGAGTTTCTCTAGCTAAAATTAAACTTGTGAATGCATCAATTGCTTTATGAAAAATATTTTGTTCTTTTTTAACTAACTGAGCTTTTGCTAAATCTAAAGCAGTAATATTTTTTTGAAGCGTAAGATCCCTACCAAAATCTAACAATGTTTGTTCCAATTTAATAGAAGTGGTGAATGGATCTACATCACTGACACTCGCATCTCCTCCACTTTGATTTGTCAATTTATTAGTATCTTCAAAACTTTTAGACCCACTTAATGTCAATGAAGGTTTATAGTCTGCTTTAGAAATATTTACATCTTCCTCTGAAACTTTAATATTTTCTCTTTCAGCGTTTAATTGAATATTATTTTTATAGGTTTGATTTAATGCATCTAGAAGAGTAACTGCAAAAGCGTTACTAAAATATAATATTGATGCAATAACTATTATAAAAATTTTTTTCATTTCGATTTGTATACAGCAGTTTTAATTTGATGGTTACTATTTAAATTTAAAATTATAGATGCATATTTAGGCATATGTTTAAACATATTTTGAGTAATTCTTTGGTATGTTTGCATAAAATTAATTACGTCCCCTTTACTCATTATTTTGTGACCACCTTTTTTCTTTGTTTTTAACCATAGTTTATGTTCCTGCTTTAATCTCCATTTTTGTAATAAACTAAAGTTTTTTGCTTTTAAGTAAATCATGCAATTTAACTGCGAATATAACTTTTTATACTTAGTTTTTAGTTGTTGATTTACGTATTTTCTCCAAACTAATTTATCATCATTAGCTTTTTCCATAGAATTAATAGATTTTTTTAATGTCTTATTAGTTTCTGCTCTTGCCCCAACACACCATCCTTCAAAAATAATTACATCTGGTCTTTTATTAATTGTGTTCCATTTCTTTTTAGGAAATCTGTCATCAATTGCCTTATTAAAATTTGGTAATTTCATATTTTTAAATTTTTTCGCTTTAGATTTCTTAAAGAAATCTAACATTATATTAATATCATGTGTTCCAGGAACACCTCTAGTAAGTAACATTGGATGTACTTTTTTTGATAAAGCAATTCTTTCTTTTCTAGTTTTATAAAAATCATCAATAGAAATCTTAAATACTTTTAATTTAAAATACTTTTCAAAAATTATCTTTAGTATTGAACTTATTGTTGTTTTGCCTGTTCCTTGACCACCAGCTAATCCAACAAAGTAAGGTTTTTTGTTATCTGCTTTTTTTGCAATCCAAAAACATATTGGGATTAAATAATTTTTGATCATCCCCTGTTTATTACCAAACTTTTCAGTTGAAGTTTCTTGTGATTTAATAAATTTAAAACAATCTTTTTTAACTTTCTTAAAACACTCTTCAGATAATTTCATTAGACTTTTATTTTTCTTGATCCATCGGATGGTTTAAACCATCGAAGTTTGCTACTTCTTTTAAATCTTCTACTTTAACTTCATCTACACATCCCATATTAAAACCAGTCATAGCAGGTGCGCTTCTTGGATTGTGATGAGTGTAAATTCCACATTCAGCACAAAAGTAATGGTTAGCAACTTTAGTGTGGTACTGATAAAGTTTTAATTTATCTTGTCCTTTAGTAACTTTAAAATCTTCGTTTTTAACCATTCCCATTGTTGCATTTTTTCTTTTACAAATAGAACAGTTGCATCTTACAATTTTTGCTAATTCATCAACTGTAGCATTAATTTCTGCTTCTACAGCTCCACAATGACAATTTAATTTCATATATCTCCTTTTTTATTTTAAAACACTTTTAGCTGCAATCTTATTTCCATCTAAGTCACGAATATAAGCGTAATAATTTCCATCTTTTCTGACCCCTGGGCCTCCTTCATCAACTGCACCCTTAGAAATTGCAATTTCATAAAATTTTTCAACCGCTTCTTTAGAGTCTGCTAATAAAGTAATTTGTGTTCCATTGCCAAAAGTTGCTGGTTTACCATTTACTGGGTTTGTAATATAAAAAATTATTTTTTCTGGTTCACCTAAATGAGAATAACCAATATATTTTTCAGTCTTTAAAGTTTTTTTTAATTTTAATGGTTCAAGTATAACATCATAAAACTCACTAGACTTTTCATAGTCATTAGACCCCACCATTACAAAATCTAAAATATTCATGATTTATATTTTTTTACTATTCTCCCCATTTTCCATGAAACTCATAAACTACCGCAGGTTTATCGCCTACTACCCAACCATCATGACCTGGTTCAATTGAATATGCATCACCAGCTTTATAAGTTAATTCAGTTCCATCATCATGTTTTGCGCAAACTGCCCCTGAAACAATTACGCCAAGATGTTTTGCTTTGCAGCTATCTGTGCCAACTGTTGGCTTAATGTCTTGTGACCATTTCCAACCTGGTTGTAAAACTAATCTCATAACTCTTTGATCTCCTACTTTCACAATATCTATTTTGGCATTTTTAAAATTCGTGTTACTTTCGTCTGGATTGTCAAAAGTTTTGACTTCAATTGAACTCATTATTTTTCTCCTTTTATAATTAAATTAGAATTTTAAACTATCCTTGGTTGGAGTTATCCACAAGCACACAAAATGTAGTTTCGATGTTCACGTTTTGATTCACTTTTGATTCAATTACGGACTCAAAATACAACCTCTTGAGTGTATTGTATAAATGGTCTATAAATTAGAACAAAACAAGAACATGAAACTAACAATCCCTTATTATCTACATAAAGCAGGCGCTGGCTTTCCTTCCCCTGCTACTGATTATATCGAAGAGGATATTGATCTGAACATGCATTTAATAAGAAATGTTCCAGCAACTTTCATCATCAGAGTTCAAGGTAAATCCATGGTCGATGTTGGAATTAATGATGGTGACTTATTGGTGGTGGATAAAAGTTTAAAACCAAAAAACTTTTCAACTGTGATTGCTAATGTTCATGATGAACTTGTAGTTAAAACTTTGGTTCAAGAAAGAGATAAAAAATTTTTAACTTCTGGATCTAAAGAATTTTCTGACAGAATTTTAATTAACGAAGAACAAGATATTTTTATTTGGGGGGTTGTTACTTATGTCATCCATTCAACGTACTAAAAAAATAGCATTAATTGATTGTAATTCTTTTTATGTCTCATGTGAAAGATTATTTAATCCAAAAATAAGAAGAAAACCTGTTGTCGTTTTATCTAATAATGATGGCTGTATCATCTCAAGATCGAATGAAGCAAAAGCTTTAGGTATTAAAATGGGAGAACCTTACTTTAAAGCAAAAGATATTATTCTTAAAAATAAAGTTGAAGTTTTCTCATCTAATTATTCTTTATATGGAGATTTATCTAGAAGAGTGATGCGAACCCTTAAAAGATTTAATTCAGAAATAGAAGTTTATTCTATTGATGAAGCGTTCTTAGATTTATCAAACTTTCCTGATAGTGAAGTAGAAAAAGTTGGAAAAGAAATTAGAGAGACAGTCCTACAGTGGACTGGTATTCCAACCAGTATTGGAATAGCAAACACAAAAACTTTAAGTAAAGTTGCAAATCATATTGCAAAGAAAAAACAATCAGGAGTTACAAGCTTAATTGGAATAGAAAATTTAGATCCTGTTTTAGAAAAAGTTGAAATTAATGATGTCTGGGGTGTTGGAAGACAATTAACTAAGTTTTATCAAAAGCATGGAATTTACAATGCTAAACAATTAAAAAATAAATCTAATACCTGGATCAAAAAGTCTTCTAATGTTCTAAGTTCAAGAACTGCAATGGAACTCAGAGGAGTTTCTTGTATAGGTTTAGAGACAACTACTACTAAAAGAAAGAGCTGTGTAGTTTCAAGATCATTTGGAAAAAGAATTGAAACGTTCCAAGAATTAAAAGAAGCAGTTGCAAATTATTGTCTAAATGCCTCTGAAAAAATTAGATCAGAATCTTTGGTTGCAAAAGCAATCACAGTGTTTGTTAGAACTAGCCCTTTCCAAAGAAACTTTGGTTATTATTCAAATGCAAAGACAGTTGATTTTCCTATTGCAACAAACAACAGTATTGAAACAGTTAAAACAGCAGTTTCAATATTGGAAAGTATTTTTAAAAATGGTTATCGTTATCAAAAAGCAGGTGTAATGCTGACAGGATTATCGAATGCTAGTGATAAAACAAATTTATTTACTTCTGAAAAAGATGAAAAAATAAATAGTTTAATGCGATCAATTGATAATACTAATCACCGATATGGAAGATCTACTTTAAGTGTTGCAAGTGCCGGGGTTCATAAAAAATGGAACATGAGAAGGCAGTATTCTTCTAAAATTGATACCGCTGATTTTTATTGTTTACCAACGATTAGAGCTTAGCTTTTTTAAATACTATTTTAAAAAGTTACTCGAAAACTTCATTATTGAATTTGGGTACAATTTTTTATCGTATTTTCCATACATAAAAAATTCATATTCATTAATTGTTTGAGATTTCAAACTTTGACAATTAGTTTCATCAATTAATTTTTCACAACTTTTTTCTTCTTTGACTCCATCAAAAAAAATAACTCTTTGCGGCATAGTTTCCGTTTCAAAAACTCTTTTATATCTAGACATTGATGAAGAGTATAATCCATATCTTAAACTCAATTCTTTTCCTTTTTTAGTATTTGATACACCTTTAAAATCTACTTTTAGTTTTCCATCTATCCAAACTTTCATGAAACCTTTTTCAGGATCAGGATGCCAATTTGTACTAAAAATAATCTCTGTCCAATTTCCAAGTAATTCTTCGTTACGTTTTAAAACAACATAAGAGTCCTTAAACGAATCTCCATTTCTATTAAAAGTTAATCCGCCATGCATATGCTGAAACATTACTAAAACTTTTGAAGGCTTATGCCTTTTCCATTGTATTAGAGACATTTTTGCAGGTGCAATTGAATTATAATCTTCAGGTAGATGAATATAAAATCTATACCATCGTTCTTTTTTCCAAGGTTTTTTCTTATAATATAATTCTGTTCTCTCTCGATCATTTGTACAATCATTCCATTTAGGTTCTTTCCAACATTCACCATCATTTGACTCAAATCTAATTGACTTATCTCCAATTATTGAAAAATCACTTACAGATACTGGATTAATGGCTTTAGGTGAATTCAAGTGATGAAATTTTTCTGGAATAGCTTTTCCGTATCCATCCTCTTTTAAAGCTTTTTTTACTTCAGAAAATTTAGTTTTAGCAAAAGAATTAGTACAAAGTAATAATCCAAGTATTAATAAGAATATTTTTTTCATAAAAACACTTTGTTATATATAAATTTGTTATAGACCACCTGATGAATATAAAAATTTTGCAACATCTTCAACACCAATTTGCTTTTTCATCTGACAAAAAACATAGGGTAAGCCATTTCGGGCCTTTTTTACGTCTTCTGTCATGGTTTCCAGATTAACTTCTACATGAGGAGCTAAATCTGTCTTGTTAATAATTAACAAGTCTGATTTTTGAATGGCAGGGCCACCTTTTCTAGGGATATCTCCACCCATACCAACGTCAATAACATAAATAGATAGATCAACTAATTCAGGACTAAAAGTTGCTGCTAAATTGTCTCCACCAGACTCGATTAAAATCAAATCAAGATCAGGAAATTTTTTTTTCATATTTTCTACAGCAAGCATATTAATTGAAGCATCTTCACGTATTGCTGTATGTGGACATCCTCCTGTTTCAACTCCTTTAATTCTCTCAAGAGGTAAAGCTTGGACTTTCATTAAAAATTCTGCATCCTCTTTTGTGTAAATATCGTTTGATATTACAGCCATAGAAATTTTCTTTGATAAAAATTTACACAATTCAGCTGTTAAGCTTGTCTTCCCTGCACCAACGGGTCCACCTATTCCAACTTTTAATGGTCCATTTATATTTTTCATGTCTTATAAATTCGCGTTTTCAAATTTTCATGCTTGATACTGTAGATATCACTATTAAAACAAATTCCACCTAAGTCTTCTAAATTTAAATTTTGACTTTCTTTTTCTATTTCTCTTATTAATTCGTAAGTTTTAATTATACAGTCCTGTCCAATTTTTTGCCCAATTGGTATATGTTTAATGCAAACATTTATTAGATTTGATACAAAGGATTGTAGATAAGATACTATTGTTAAGTTTAGCGGTATATCAAAATGTTTAGCTGCTCTAGCAACTGCGATTGGATAAGCAGTGTTTTCTCTAATATTAAAATCCCAACTATCAGCTAACACTTTTCTAAAAGCATTACCCATTTCAACAGACTCAATTTTTCTTTCTTTAGATGGACAAAGAGATAAGGCCAGTTCATTTAACTCTTCTCCTTGATAAGTATGTTTCATTAAAATTATATCATTTTTACCTGTTCCATATTTTAAGATACATTTTAAATAATCCAGAATATCCTCTTTTGACTTAATAAAATTATCATTAATCATTGCCTCTAAACCATGAGAATATGAAAAACTTCCAACAGGAAATGATGGTGAAAACCAAGTTTGAAGAATTTGTAACGATTCTTTCATATCTTTTTTATTTTTTATTTTAGTGTTTATGGCTATGGGTTCTACCAATTCCATATGCTCCTCCCTCAGGTTTAAATGTTTTTAAAACTTTCTTAACCTTTCCACCCAGTTTTAATATCATTTTTTTTATTACTTCATCATGCTGTATAAAAATTCTATCTTTTTCAATTTGACATGGCATATGCCTATTTCCAATATGCCAAATTAATTGCATTAAATTTTTTCCTTTTATTTCTAATAAACTTTCTTTTTTGTTTTTTATTAAAATCAAATTTCCACTTTGAAGTCGAAACGCTTGATTTTCTGACAGAGATTTTGTCTCTGGTAAATTCACTAAAAATTCAAAACCATTATCTGAAACAAGTTTTTTTCTTCTTAAAAATCTCTCATCATAAGATAAAGATATGTGATCTTTTGCTTTATTTTTGGCAATTTTATTAACTATTAAAAAACAATTATCCATAAGCTAAAACATAAAATATCTTTGTGCCAAAGGAAGTTCTTTAGCAGGTTCACAGGTAATTATTTCACCATCAGCTTTTACCTCGTAAGTTTCAGGATTAACCTCAATTTTCGGACACTTATTATTTAAAATCATATCTTTTTTAGAAATGGCCCTTGTGTTTTCTACAGGTAATAAATCTTTTCTAATATTTGCATCTTTTAATGAATTCTTTTCAATAGCTAATTTGCTTGTAAAAATTACTGAAGATTTTTCTAAAGAAGTTCCAAATGATGAAAACATTGGTCTAGTGTATACTGGTTGAGGGGTTGGAATTGATGCATTCGGGTCTCCCATTTGAGCACAAGCTATACTTCCGCCTATTAATATCATCTCTGGTTTGGCACCAAAAAATGCTGGGTCCCATAAAACTAAATCTGCACGTTTATTTTTTTCAATACTACCAATATGTTTTGAAATCCCATGAGCAATTGCAGGATTAATTGTATATTTTGCTAAATATCTTTTAACTCTAAAGTTATCATTGTCTCCTTTTTCCTCAGGTAAACTACCTCTTTGAACTTTCATTTTGTGTGCAGTTTGCCAAGTTCTAATTATAACTTCTCCAACTCTACCCATTGCCTGACTATCTGAAGCAATAATTGAAAAGGCTCCCATGTCATGAAGAATATCTTCTGCTGCTATTGTTTCTCTTCTTATTCTACTTTCAGCAAATGCAACATCCTCTGGAATAGATTTATCGAGATGGTGACACACCATTAGCATATCTAAATGTTCTTCTATTGTATTAACTGTATATGGTCTGGTTGGATTTGTTGAGGAAGGAATAACATACTCTTCTCCACAAACTTTAATTATATCTGGTGCATGTCCACCACCGGCACCTTCTGTATGAAAAGCATGAATAGTTCTTTTATTAATTGCTTTGATAGTATTTTCTACAAACCCACTTTCATTTAAAGTGTCTGTGTGAATCATTACTTGTACATCGTTTTTGTCAGCAATATTTAAACAATTATCAATTGCTCCAGGGGTGGTTCCCCAATCCTCATGTAATTTTAAAGCTGAAGCTCCTGCTAAAATTTGTTCTTCAAGACCTTCTGGTAATGAAGAATTTCCTTTGCCAGCAAAAGCTAAATTCATAGAAAAACCATCAGCACATTGAATCATTCTTTGTATGTGCCATGGTCCGGGTGTACACGTTGTTGCAAGTGTTCCATGGGCTGGTCCAGTACCTCCTCCAAGCATAGTTGTAACACCTGAGTGTAGAGCATCGTCAATTTGTTGAGGGCATATATAATGAATATGACTGTCAAAACCTCCTGCGGTTAAAATTTTTCCTTCACCAGCAATTATCTCTGTTCCTGGACCAATAATAATATTTACTTTAGATTGAGTATCTGGATTACCAGCTTTACCAATTTCAAATATTTTTCCATCTTTTAAACCTACATCAGCTTTATAAATACCATTTACATCAACTATTAAAGCATTGGTAATAACTGTATCAGCAGCTCCTTTTTCTCTACTGATTTGAGATTGGCCCATCCCATCTCTTATTACTTTTCCACCACCAAATTTTACTTCTTCACCATAAGTGGTTAGATCGTTTTCAACCTCAATAAATAGTTCAGTATCTGCAAGCCTTACTTTATCTCCTGTTGTGGGCCCATACATATCTGCATAAGCTGCTCTAGAAATTTTAGCCATTATAAATCACCCATAACTTTCTTATTGAAACCATATATTTTTTTTAATCCATTTATTTCTATTAGCTCAACATCTTTAGATTGACCTGGTTCAAATCTGACAGCAGTTCCTGAGGGGATATTTAATCTTTTTCCATATGCTAATTTTCGATCAAACACTAAATGCTCGTTAGTTTCAAAAAAATGATAATGACTTCCAACTTGCACAGGTCTATCTCCAGAATTAGAAATTTTTATACTAGTAACTTTGGAGTCTTTATTTAAGTCTATTTCCTCGTTTTTTGTAATTACCTCACCTGGCTTCATAATATTATCATCTAATTGGTTTGTGCACTGTTACTAATTTAGTTCCATCAGGAAAAGTAGCTTCTACTTGAACTTCCTTCACCATATCTGGAATGCCGTCCATACAATCTTTTTTTTTAATTACATGAGCTCCTGCCTCCATTAGTTCTGCAACACTTTTTCCTTCTCTAGCTCCCTCTACTACAAAATCTGTTATTAAAGCTATAGCTTCTGGATAATTTAATTTTATACCCTTCGACAATCTATTTTTAGCAACAATTGCTGCAAGACTAATTAAAAGTTTATCTTTTTCTCTAGGAGTAAGTTTCATTTATATATTCCATACTTTTGGTATCTTTGAACCTTCAAAAAAATAAGACAAAATTTTATCAATTGCAAATTTAAGATTATAACTATCTTTAGATAAAAGTCTTACGATCAATTTATTATCCCAATTAGAATAATTTGAAGTTGTATTTTCATTGTTTATTAAATTTTCAGATAGATTATTAACATTATTCAAAAACTTATTTCCTACAATAATAATTGTCGCAACTGCAGAATTTTTATTTAATGTCGAAAAACTATTCAAATATTTTTTCTCAAATAAACCTGTATTTATAGCTTCTGTATGAATTAACTTTTTATCAATATTAATATTCCAAAAATCTGAAAAATATCCCTTTTCAAACTCCTCCTTCATAGAGGTTCGTCCAAAAATAATATTTTCACAAAGAAGTAAATTTGAGTCTTTTGATAAATTAAAATTAATTTTTCTTTTTAAATTACAATTATTAAATAAAATTAATTCTTTAGGTAACCAAAACAGACTAGAATTGTTTAATAAATTTAAGTTAATTTCTAAATTAGCTGGATTACCAAAACCACTATAAATTTTTTCTGCCGCCTGAGTTGAAATACAAAGTTTCGAACTATCGATTTCAAATTTGTAGTCGTATTCATCCCCGGAAGTAATTCCACCAGCGGTATTGATAAGCATCAATTGTTTTAAATTTTCATGAAAATCTGGCATCAAAGCTTTTGAAGATCCTTGTTGATAAAGTTTTTGTAAATTTTGATTTTTTATTTTTATTTCTAATCTACCCCTAGATTTTTCCAGTTTTTTTTGACTTATATTCATGACATTATCCTAGCACAAAAAAACCTATTTACTGTTTGCCAATTTTTAGAGCTTGAATTATTTGCTTTTTTTAATAAAAAAGAAACATGCAAAATCAAGAAATAGTAAAAATAATTGAAAACCTTAAAGGACGAAGGAATTATGAGGAAAAAAGAGCCTCTAAATTAGGTTTTGCATCTCTTTATGAATACTTTGAGGATAAAATTTCAAAGCAACAAAAAGCTATTGAAGACGAACAAAAAGAATTAGAAGCTGCAAAAGCTGACGATCAACCAAAAGCTAGCAAGAAAAGCTGTAGCTGTTGCTAAATTAAAAAGGCTTAGGGTTGTTAGGATAACCCAAATTCTTACAAGATGATCCATCTGATTGAGGAGCTGTTTTACAAAATGCAATCATCCTTACTCCATTAAGCTGGGTTTCTCCATTTAATTGACTTACAATTTCTGAACAGCCACTCCATAAATCGTCACAATTATCGGCTTTACCAACATTAGAATATTTAATTTTTACATCAGGTATTTCAACACCGGCATCAGTTGCTTGATTCATATGGTGTCTATAAGGTCCAAATTTAAATCTAACACTTGAAGCACCACCCAAAGTATCACCATAATAGCTTGATCTGAGTTTTCCATCTATCCACAAATGTAAAAATCCATCTTCTGCCCACTTTGCGTTTACTAAAACATTTACCCATTTACCTTTTAATGGTGAAAAATAATCATCAAGATTAACAAAATAAGTATCGAAGTATAAATATTCCTCTCCTGTCTCATTTTTATGTGAGGTGTAATTTGGTGAATTAAATACCCAATTAAATCTATTATTAATTATATTGAGTGCTGCATCGTGAGTTTTTTCACCTTTGCCATATAATTTTTTAAAATCAAATAAAGATATTGTATGCTTTTCAATCTTTACGTCTGCAGGGAAAAAATAACCTACCCTGTACCATTTTGTTTTATTTTTTTTGGTAGTTTCCTTATAAGGTTCCATTATCTGGAATCTTTGTGCATGGCCAGGTTTTCCCCACCTAGACCAATCTTGTTTATGACCTTCAAAAGAATATTTTAAATTAAACTCAACTCCTTTTTCAGTAACCCCCATACGATCCTCAAACTTATCAAAAAATTTATAGATGTTTGAATTTTTGATATTTCTAAGGTTAAATACCATCTTATTATCTGACTGTGCTTTAAGTACATAATGAGCAAAATCTTTCTTCTCTTGCTTTTTCATTTTTATATGCCATTTATTTGCATACGAAATTGAAGGAACTAATAAAAATATTAATAATATTAAGAAAATTTTTTTCATAATTTTATTTTTCATCTAAAATTCTAAAATTTTTTTAGTTCCATCGCTATAAGAAAACTCTACCTTTTTTTTTGAAATACTTTTAATTGATGTAAAACCATCGTAATCAGCGATAAACTCACTTAATTTTTTTCTACCCTTTTTGCTCATTTTTTTTCCCGGAGCATTCACACCAACATCAATAATTAGTTCAGCTCCATTTAAAAATGCATTTACCCAAGCTTTTACTGGAGGACCACATGTCATTGCTTCGGTTAACCATATTGGTTTATTTACATTTACACTTTTTAATAATTCTGCAAACTCATCTACCCAAAGCTCTTTATCACATTGTCCATCTGGACCACTAATATGATGAATATTTGCAATATCAAAATGGTCTCTAATTTTTGGCAAAACGGATTTCCAATATTTTTTATTTTCTGGAAACATCCCTGCAGCGCCAGCCATAACAATAACTGCATCTGGTTGTTTTTCTTTAATTACTTTGGAAGAAAAATTAAATATTTCAATAAAGTCTTCCTCACTTCCTTTAAAGAACATTTTAAACTCTGGTTCGTTCATAATATCCCAATATTTTATAGGTTTAGTTAATCCTGGCATGTCATTTGAACCATCTCCGTCATAACGATCAACCAACATTAATAGGAAAGTTTTATAGTCATCCATTGAGCAAGGTTTACTTAAATACTTAGTAAACTTTTTTCCAAAGGGACTTTTTGCTTTTTTTCTTTTACATGATTTTTGCTCCCAATTTGCATGAGGCCAGATAGTAGCTAAAATTGTTTGATTATGTTCTTGAGCATAAACAACATGTTTATCTGTTTCTTCCCAACTAAACTTTCCTTTTTCTTTTTCAATATGGTTCCAAATAAAAGGTCCTGGATGAGGTCTTACCCATTGACCATCTTTACCTCGCATTTTTTCGTCACGCATTTCAGTTAACTCACCAAATCTAGAATCTGAATTTGCAAAATTGGAGGAAAATAGAAGTGAAAATAAAATTATTAATATTTTTTTCATTTAATTCTGACTTTCAATTTCTTTACAAGAATATCCTAAATCTTTAAGTTTAAGTTTTTTGCATGACTTAGCATGTCGTATTTCATCATAGTAAGCTATTTGAGTTGGATCTGGTCCAGATGTTCTTGAAAGAAAAGATCTGTAAATACCTATGTGAAAAAGCATATCATCCATTTTTTCTTGTGTCATACCTATGTGCTGAGCTTTTAGTTTACCATTTACCCAAACTTTAAAAAAACCATCTTTATTATTTGTCCACTTTGCATTTACCAACATATCTGTCCATTTACCCAACATATCTTTCTGATCAATTAGTAGTTTGGGATTGTTATTATTTCCCCCAACATACCTATCAACCTCTAACCAATAACTTCCTGGAATAAGAACTCCTTGATTTTCAAAAGTAAAAGCTGGTGGGTTGTCACCATCATTATGAAATTGACCCAACATGGTTCTAATTGGAAAAACTACATTATAATCTTTTGGCAAATATATAGACCATGCGGTCCAATTTATTTTTTTATTTATACAACAAATTTTAAGTTCTACTCTTTCTCTATCATTTTCTTTATCCCAACCCCAACCATCACCATGTCTTACCTCAAATCTTAATGATTGATCTCCTAGTCTCACAGGATAATTGTCAGCCTTGTTAACAATTTTTAATACATGCTTTCTAGTTTCTTTTTCACTTTTAAGAATATCTGCATTATTAATTTCCCAAATATTCTTTCTTGAAGTGTCGAGAAATTTGACATTTTTAAAGCCCATTACTAAATCTTTATTTTTTTTGATTTCTTTAAGGACTTCTTCTACACCTGCAAAACTACTTCCACCTAACAACAAGCTAAGAAAGAGAATACCTAAAATTTTTTTCATAAAGCTTAAATCATTTTATTTTATCAATATCGTGAATATTTGTTAAGGAATTATTAAATTCTTCAATATTTTCTCTTAAAGCTAAGCTAGAAATTGAATAAATCATTATTAGTAACAATACTAATGGTAGTGAAGTAATTACTGAAGCATAGCTTTTGATCAGTAATATATAAAAAATAATAAATAAAGCTGATCTAATTAAAACTGTTTTTCTAAAAACACTTATAATTGAAAGTGAATGTTTTAATAAGTTAAAAAAACTCATTTGAGATGGACCGAAATATCTTTTACCTCTAATAGAAGGTGTGCTGATTAAATCCTTTTCAACTTTTTTTAATGATCCAGAAAAACTATTCCAGGTAGCCTTTTCTTCCAACATTTTTTTTACAGTTGATTTTGATAAACAAGTAAAGTTGCCAAATTTAATTGATTGTCCCGTAAATGCTAAAGTTAAGAATTTGTGAAATTGATAACATACTTGAAAAAATAAACCCTCAGATCTCTTTACTCTTTCACCAGTAATTGACTTTTCACCTGATTGCTCTGAAAGTTGAATGAAATTTTTAATTTCTTCAGGTCTATCTTCACCGTCACCATCCATTGGAATTACAAAATCAAAATCTTTTTTTTCAAAGATATATTTTAAGCCAGAGGCAATGCATCTTGCATGACCTCTATTTTCTTTCATATTTATTATTTCAAAAGAGCTAATGCTTTCTATATTTGCATAAGTATCAATTATCTGTTGGGATGATGCATCATTTATAATTACTAAAGATATCTCATGATTTAAATCTTTTATTTCAGAATTAATATTTTCTACCAGTGACTTTAGGGATTCTCTGTCATTATAAATTGGAATTAAAATTACGTATTTCATCTATCTTGAACCCACACAAACACTATCAAGACACATATAATCTTTCAATTGATCAAGCTTTTCTCTCTCAACAAAACCCTCCCAAACTGGTCTTGATTTTAGATGATATGAAAGATTTCCAGCAGTCCATTCATCGCCCAAAACTACATTTATTTTTGTGTCAAATTGTTGATCCCAAGCATATTGAGTTTTTATTGCAATTTCTTTACCCATATAATCAGTTCTTTTATTTTCATTTGAAATTGAAACATAAGCGTAAAGTCCTGGTGATAAAAAGAAAAAGAATATAAATCCAAGCATGAAAGGTTTAACTTTCTTAATATTTATTTGTGCTTGAAACAAATAAACAGTCAAGGTACCAAAAAACAAATAAAAAGGCGTCATCCACATAGTTCTTATTTTTGATCCAGTAATTAATGATGTTAAAAATATTAAAACAATGGGCAAAATATTTATTGCTAGTAAAAATAGTAATTTTTTTTCTTTAAAATTTAAATTCAATTTAATTTTTTTAACTAATGACCATGTTAATATTAAAAAAGGAATTAAAATACCGACTTGTTTTAACAAAAAGATTATTGGAAATTTAAAATGATCTAAAAAACTAGATTGTTCTAGACCGGTTCTAGCTAATCCATATGTAATAGTAATGAATTCATTGTTATTTAACCAAATTAAATGTGGGACTAAAGCTACTAAAAAGACTTCAAGAGTAATAAGATATTTAAAATCAAATTTTCTCTCCTTTTTGAAGAATATTAAATATACAAATAAAAGATCAATAGAAACTAATAGATAAATAAATAAATATTTTGATAAAAAACCAAAAGCTGCAAAAAGACCTACTAAAAAACAATCTAAAAACTTTATTTCTTTGCTATTATATATTTTCCAGGAATAATAAACTGTTAAAGACCAGAAAGGTAATTGACATACATTTACGTTAAATTCTGGTGTGGTGAAGTTATAAAAATAAATTGTTTCAATTAGAAATACAGAAATTAAACCTAAAATCTTGTTGTTAAATATCTCATTTGAAAATTTAAAAACATAATAAAAAGATATAATTATAAAAATTTGACTTAATAAATAATAAACCCAATCTTGAGAACCAAAAATTTGATATAAAACTTCAGGAAAAAAAGCACTCATCGGAGGATGTTTATTAAATCCCCAATCTAAATTACTCCCCCAAGCTAAAGCTTCGATTGTATCCAGAGGTAAATTATGATTTGTAATTGATGGAATCAGTGTCCAAAAAATTAGATGGGCTGTAACAAAAATATAAAAAACATTATCAATATTTTTGTTATTAATGGTCATTTATAAATATTTATATCAATTAAGCTTGCTTGACACCCTTAATTTGCTGAATATACTGCGAGCGATTAAAGTTAAGCTATGCCAAAGACTGCTAAAGCAAAGAAAAAAGTATCAAAACCAAAAACCAAAGTTGCGAATAAACCAAAACCAACTTTAGCTAAGGTTGTTTCTAAAAGTCCTGTAAAAATTTCAAAAACTTACGTTCCAAAAGACACTGAAAAATATATGTGTGAAAAACATAAAGTATATTTCAGAATGAGACTAACTGAATGGAAAAAAGAATTAATTATAGCGAATAACGAAGCTCTTTATAATGGTGGTATGGATGACAATAATATTTCTGCTGATATCGTAGATCAGGCAAACTCCTATATTGACAGCAATGTAGAAATGAAAGCAATAAACAGACAAATTAAATTAATTTCAGAAATTGATAAAGCTTTGAGAAGAATTAGAGAAGATACTTATGGTTATTGTTTGGATACAGCAGAACCAATTGGATTAAAAAGGTTAATGGCAAGACCTGTTGCCAAGTACACAATTGCAGCACAAGAAAAACATGAAAAAGAAGAAAAAGTTCATGCGGATGATTAAGTGTGAGAAAAAAATCGTCTAAAAAAAACTCAATATCATTTCTTTTCGCTAAGAAATATATTTATTTTTACTACCCTTTCTTCTGGATTGTGTTGTTGTTATATTTATTTCTAAAATGAATAAAAAATTAATTTTAATAATTGTTGTGATTGTAGCTATTGAATTTTCAGGTTATGGAATTCTAAGCACACTTTACAGACTATTTGGATAAATTTTTATAATTTAGGAATTTTAGCATCTTTATCCATAAAACTATAACCTTTAACTACTGCTTCTCTGCCTGCTATTTCCATATACCAACTGGATAAGTTTTTATAATTTTTTAAACCAATGTCATGCCATTCGTGTCTCGCCAACCAAGGCCAAGTTGCAATATCTGCAATTGTATAATCAGGACCTGCAAGAAATTTAGACTCCTTTAATCTTGCATCTAGTTCTCCATAAATTCTTTTGGCAATTTTAAAATATCGTTCCTCACCAAACTCACTTTTACCAGGATTATAATGATGAAACTGATGATGTTGACCAATCATAGGGCCTACAGTACCCATTTGTGCCATCAACCATTGATTAATAATCAGTCTATCTTTTTCATTATAAAATTTTCCACTTTTATCTGCCAAGTACATTAATATAGCACCTGACTCGAAAATACTCTTGCTGCTATCATGATCAATGATCACTGGAATTTTTCCAAAAGGGCTTAGCTTTATAAATTCTGGCTTGAATTGTTCATCTTTACCTAAATCAACTTTAGTAACTTTGTACTCATAACCAATTTCTTCAAGCATGATGCTTATTTTCCACCCATTAGGAGTATTAGCAGAAAAAAGTTCTATCATTTTTTAATTCCAAGTCTTTCTTGTGCAGCTTTGGAAGTTGTTGTGAATTCAAATCTTAATTTCTCGTCTGGTTTTGCATATTTAAAGCAACCTCTTGCAGCTAACGCGCCTTCATGAAAACCTGAAAGAATTAATTTTAATTTTCCAGGATAAGAACAAATATCACCTATAGCAAATATTCCTTGTACATTGGTTTCAAAATTTTCTGTATTAACCTCAACAGTTTTTTTATTTATATTTAATCCCCAATCTAAAATAGGACCAAGTTGCATAATTAAACCAAAAAAACCTAATACGTAATCAGATTTAATTTCTTGAATTTCTCCTTCATCGTGTTTTATTTTTACTGACTCAATTTTTTTGTCTCCTAAAACTGTGTCCATTTGATACTTTGTATATAAATTTAATTTTCCTTTTTCATTAAGCTCTTTTACTTTTTGAACACTTGCTTCTACTCCGCTAAAACCATCTCTTCTATGAATTAAATTTACTTTAGACTCATTTGATAATTCAATAGCCCAATCTAAGGCTGAGTCTCCTCCCCCAAAAATTGAAATAGTTTTGTCTTTAAATATTGATTTATCTTTAATTGAATAAAATAAAGAATTGCCTTCGAATTTTTCACACTCCTTAACTGAAAACTTCCTTGGCACAAAAGAACCAACACCACCAGCAATAACTATTGCTGCAACATCAAATTCTATTCCTGCAGAGGTTTTAACATGCCATCTGTTTTGATTTTTATTTAATTCTTCTACTCTTTCATTCAAATGAAATTTAATATTGAAAGGTTTAATTTGCTTTAAAAGACTATTAGTCAATTCTTCACCTGTACATTCAGGTACTGCTGGGATATCATAAATTGGTTTATCAGGATAAAGCTCTATACATTGACCTCCAGCTTTATCAAGGTTATCCACTATCTCACAACTTAACCCTATAATTCCAAGTTGATGAGCACAAAATAAACCTGTTGGTCCTGCCCCAATAATTAATACATCTGTTTTATTCATTTAACCTTGCTTTGATGGAATATCAACTTCTAAACCATCCAACTCATCTGAAATAATCAACTGACAACTCAATCTACTATTAATTTTTGGTTCAAAAGCCATATCAAGCATATCTTCCTCTCCATCCTCTTTTGCTGGAAGCTTATCTAACCATTCTTCTTTGACATAAACGTGGCATGTTGCACATGCCATTCCTCCTCCACAATCTGCATCAATTCCAGGAATATCATTTTGTATTGCGCCTTCCATTACAGTTAATCCATTTTGAACATCAATTGTATGAATTTTGTTATTGTGCGTGTGATAAGTAATTTTTGCCATGAGTTATATATAGTTTCTTATCTAAATTGGACAAATAAGTAAAATCATACTTAGTATATTTTAAATATTTTGAGGTTCAGGTAGCTCTTTTTTTATAAAATAGCTTATATCTTTTTTTTGTTTTATAAGTGCTGGAATAATTTCTTTATAAGCGTCAATTAATCCATCATTTGGCTTTGGTAATTGATCTTTTATATGATGATGCAACTTATCAAGATTATATGAGGGAACGGTTGGGAACATATGATGAGTTAGATGATATTCCATTTTCCAATATAAAAAACTTAGTATTGGATTTAAATACATTTCACGTGATGTAACTCTATGGTCTTTTATATTTCTAGCTAAACCAGCATGCTGAGTAAATGCAACAAGTTTATGTAAAGTTTTTCCATAAAATTGTGGTAATACAAAATATAATAAAGGCATCCAAGATGAAACCAGTATAGACCATAAAATAATTAATAACCAAATAACTACATAAATTCTTGAAATAAAAATTGCTTTTGCTTGTGCATTTTCTGGGATGCTATCTTGCATAACTTTGGATTTAATTCCTAAAGCATGTTGAATAATTTCAAATGAAATATGTTTTTTAAAGAAAATTAAATCTAAAAATGGAATTATATTTATAATTAATCTTTTTGGTGTTTCTTTTAAATCATTTCCATATTCAATTTCGTGATCAAAAGGATTTTCTGTTGAATAAGTATTTCCATGATGAACGAAGTGTGTGTATCTCCATCTAGTTGGTTCAAAGTTGGCCATGTAAGAAGAGATGTAATAAAAAAATTCGTTTAAAAATTTAGTTTGAAAAGCAGTTTTGTGACCTGTCTCATGCCATAATGGATTGGAGAAAGAATAAATGTTTCCATAAACTAAAAACCAAAATACTGACCACCATGTACCCCATGTTTGATATGCAAGAATTCCCGTTATTAATAATAGTCCAAAAAAAACCGAAACATGTTGAAGTCCTTTTATATCTGATTTTTTTGAAAGCTCTTTAAGAACTTCTTTATCAACTTGGCACTTGTGCCATTTTTCTAATTTAACATCCATAGATAAAAAAAATATGTATAATTATTATACATAATTTTAATAAAGGTAAAAAAAAAGGGCAAGTACAAAATTGTACCTGCCCTTAATTTAAATTTTAGCTAAATTACTTAGCTCTTTTTCCGCTCGAACTAGTTGCAGCAGCCCAGATTACTAGACCAAATGCAATTTTGTTAATGAAGTCAGCTAAGTTATAAACGACGTTAAGTGAGTCAGCGTCCACTCCACCAGTTAAGTAACCAAATACATAACCTAATGGGTAAATTGCCCAACCTACTGTAACGATCATTCTCATTGCTCCGAATGCAGTTACAAGAGCTTTGTTACCGCTCTTCTGTGCAGCTTTACCAGCTTCACCTGAGAATACTTCATAAAGAATGTATACCCAACCTGCCATTCCGATGATGAAACCTAGTGTAGCATTAATATATCCTGCTTCACCTAAGTATCCACCGATTAGCATTACTAATGAACCAATTAACAATCTCCAGAACATTCCAGAGTTTGCTTTACCAATAGCTGCTAGAATTAAATAGAATTCTACCATCTGTAATGGCACAGTGATTAACCAGTCAATGTATCTGTAAACAGTTGGTGAGTCTCCAGTAGCAACCCATACTTCTCTCATGTACATGTAGTGTATGAATGCAATACCAGTTACTAGACCAGCAACAATAACTGATGTTCTCCAGCCTGATGCGACATTGCCTGCTTCCATGAAAAAGAAAGCAGTAGCTGCTAACATTCCCATAGAGATAACCCAGAATGAAATTCCTACGAAGTCATCTTGCATCAACATCGTTGCGTCTGCTGCAATAGCTATACCTGAAAATCCAATCAGAGCCATAGCTGCTAAAGCAAACAGTTTAAGTTTTTTCATAAAAAACTCCCTCTTCGTTAGTTTTTATTTTAGTTTATATAAACTAGACTTAAGTTGCCCTAAGCCAATTTGCTGGTTAAATAGCAAATTAAATTAGTTTTATGAAGACTTAATTTTCACTAATAAGCATTGATTTTACTTAATTTTTAAAATTAAATACAATTTATAAGTTAAAAATCAAAAAAAATAAGGAATTCGAATCAAATTTTTATGTCTTCTATATTTAATGAAATTTATGAAAATTCTATAAATAATCCTGAAAAATTTTGGCAACAAGCCTCTCAAGATATCTTTTGGTTTAAAAAACCATCAAAAATTTTAAATAAATCTAACCCGCCTTTCTATAAATGGTTCGAGGATGGGGTTACAAACACATGCTATAACGCTTTAGACATTCATATTGATCAAGGAAGAGGACAAAAAACAGCATTAATCTATGATAGTCCGATCACTGGTAACAAAAGTCAGTTCACTTATGAGGAATTAAGATCGAAGGTCTCTAAATTTGCAGGGGCATTGAAAGCTCAAGGCGCTAAAAAAGGTGATAGAGTGATTATTTACATGCCAATGATCCCTGAAGCAGTAGTTGCTATGCTTGCCTGTGCAAGAATTGGTGCAATTCACTCTGTTGTATTTGGTGGATTTGCCTCAAATGAGCTTGCTAGCAGAATAGATGATAGTAAAGCAAAGTTATTAGTGACAGCTTCATGTGGTTTTGAGCCAGGAAGAACAGTTGAATACAAGCCTCTTGTTGATGAGGCAATTAAATTAGCCAATCACAAAGTTGAAAAGATGATTTTGTTTCAAAGACCTGGTCATGAGGTTAAATTAAATACACCAAATGAAATCAGCTGGGAGGAAGTAGTTTCAAATGCTAAAGATGCTGACTGTATTGAAATGAACTCAAATGAGTTTGCATACATTTTATATACATCAGGTACTACAGGAACCCCGAAAGGTATTGTAAGAGACATCGGGGGTCACATTGTTGCTCTTAAATGGACTATGAAAAATATCTACAATATAGATTCAGATGATATTTGGTGGTCTGCAAGTGATATTGGTTGGATTGTTGGACACTCTTATATTGTCTACGCTCCTTTATTTAAGGGATGCACAACAATTTTATTTGAAGGTAAACCAGTAGGAACTCCAGATGCAGGAGCTTTTTGGAAAATAATCTCAGATTATAAAGTAAAATCTCTTTTTACAGCTCCAACCGCTTTTAGAGCTATAAAGAAAGAGGATCCTGAGGGAAAATTTTTCTCAAAATATGATCTAAGCAGTTTTGAAAGCCTGTTCCTTGCTGGAGAGAGAGCTGATCCAGATACTATAAAGTGGGCTGAGAATTTACTTAAAGTTCCTGTCATAGATCATTGGTGGCAAACAGAGACTAGTTGGGCAATTAGCTCAAATTGCACTGGTATTGAAATGATGGAAACAAAATATGGTTCAGCCTGCAAAGCTGTACCTGGATATGATGTCAAAATCATCAAACCAGATCAATCTTTAGCAAAACCTAATGAAATGGGAGACATTGTAGTAAAGCTTCCTTTACCTCCAGGAACATTCCCAACTTTATGGAATGCAGATCAAAGATACAAGGAAAATTATATGTCTAATTATGAGGGCTATTACCAAACATATGATGCAGGTCACATTGATGACGATGGTTATATTTGGATCATGTCTAGAACAGACGATATTATAAATGTAGCAGGTCATAGATTATCAACCGGGGCTATTGAAGAGGTTTTGTCAGAACATCAATCTGTTGCTGAGTGTGCGGTACTTGGAATTGCAGACAAGTTAAAAGGCCAATTACCAATTGGTTTAGTAGTTTTAAAATCTGGTGTTGATAAAGATAACGACACCATATCTAAAGAATGTGTGCAAATGGTAAGGGACAAAATTGGACCCGTTGCTGCATTTAAAATGGTAATTGTTATTAAAAGATTACCAAAAACAAGATCAGGAAAAATTTTAAGAGGAACAATTAGAAAAATTGCTGATGGTATAGATTATAAGGTGCCACCTACAATTGATGATCCAGCAATTCTAACAGAAATAAAAGAAGATTTAATTAATCACAAAATCCTGAACAATGGTTAAAACTTATATTTTTTTAATCGCTGCGATTTTTTGTGAGGTTGCTGGAACAATGCTGCTCCCTGTTTCTCAAAACTTTACAAAACTTATACCAACACTTGCTCTATCTGCTTTTTATCTCACAGCTTTTTATCTGTTAACTTTTGTAGTTAATAAACTTCCTATAGCAATAGTGTACGCAACATGGAGTGGTCTTGGAATTTTTACAATAGCAATTCTTGGTTATATTTTTTTTAAACAAACTTTAGCATGGCAAGCAATATTAGGATTATTTTTAATTGTTATTGGTGTAATTTTAGTAAATAGTTTTACTGGAAAGCTTAGCTAAACTGCAAAGGTGTTCCATCAGGATCTCCTAAAATTTTTCCATCCTGCATTTTAATTTTACCTGCAATAATTGTGTGTGTTGGTGTTCCCTTGAATTTAAATCCATTAAAAGGTGACCATTTGCATTTACTCTCAATATTTTCATTCTTAATTTCAATTGTTTTATTCATATCTACAATAGTAAAGTCTGCATCAAAACCTACTTTAATAAATCCTTTGTTTTTTATTCCAAAGATTTTCACTGGATTTTCACAAACAAAATTCATTAATTGATTAAGTGATAATTTTCCATCATTTATGTGATTTAGCATCACAGGCATTAAAGTTTGAACTCCTGGCATTCCTGAAGGAGTATTTGGATATACCTTATCTTTATTTTCTTTTAAGTGAGGTGCATGATCAGATCCAATAGTATCATTGAAATTATTTCTTACCCCATACCACAATCTATCATAATGAGATTTATCTCTTAATGGTGGGTTCATCTGAGCATAAGTCCCAAGCTTGTCATAACAGTCTGGAGCATAGAGAGTTAAATGCTGGGGAGTAATCTCAAATGTAATGTTTCCTTTGTGTTGAGATAGAAAATCAATTTCTTCTTTTGTTGTAATATGAAGTACATGAGCTTTTTTATTGTGCTTTTCTGCAATTCGAACAATTCTTCTAGTAGATGCTATTGCACATTCTACACTTCTCCATACGGGATGGGTATGAACATCACCTTCTTTAATCAATTTCTTATTATTTTTTAAAATTGCTTCATCTTCAGAATGGACTGCTACGACTTTTGAAGCATTTTGAAAAACCTTATCTATATCGTCTTCTTCAGCAACTAATAAATTACCAGTCGAAGAACCTGCAAAAAGCTTAATTCCACAGCACCCTTCCAAGCCGTCTAGACTTGCTAAATCATCCGCATTGTTAGCTGTTGCTCCAAAATAAAAAGCATAGTTGCAATACATTCTATTTTTTGCGAGATCTAATTTTCTTTGAAATTCTTTCATGTTTGAAGTTGGGGGATTGGTGTTTGGCATTTCAAACACACTTGTAATACCTCCTGCTATCGCTGCTCTACTTCCTGAATGAAGATCCTCAGTATCTGTTGATCCTGGTTCTCTAAAATGTGTTTGGGTATCTATGCAACCAGGTAATACTGTGTGGCCTTCTGCATTAATTGTCTCTTTTGCTTCCTCTGAAATTTGTCCAATCTGCTGGATTTTTCCATCTTTTATAGCAACATCTACATCTTTTAACTCACCATCGATGTAACATTGTCCATTTTTAATTATAAGATCTAACATTTTGAGAAATTGTTATTATATTACATTCTATAATTAATCAATTATGAATATCAAAAACGTTTACATTTTAGATGACAGAGCAATTCTTTATATTAACGGAGAAGATGCGAAAGAGTTTCTTCAAAATCTTATTAGTAACGATATAAACAAAGTAAGTGATGTAAATAGTTGTTTTAGTTCATTGCTTACACCACAAGGTAAATTTTTATATGAATTTATAATTGTAAAACATAAGTCTGGATATCTTTTAGATTGTGAAAAACCCCAGGCAGAGGAGTTATTCACACAATTATCCCTATATAAATTAAGATCAAAAGTTGAAATTCTAAATTTAAGTAATGAATTTGTTGTAGCAGCATTTTCTAATGAAAAATTTTTAACCTTTGATACAGCAAAAGATATACCTGGATGCACAATTAAATATAGAGAAGATCCAATTTTTTTAGATCCGAGAAATAAGAATTTGGGTGCTAGATTAATTATTAATTTAGAAAAACTTTATTTATCTTTAAAAAAACTAGATCTTCATGACGCTGATCTTAAAGAATATTATTCCTTAAGTCATGAACTTGGAATAGTTCCAAAAGATTTAAATAAATTGAAAGAAAAATTATTTGGTATTGAATGCAATTTTGAAGAATTAAATGGAATTGATTTCAAAAAAGGCTGTTATGTTGGTCAAGAAAATACAGCACGAATTAAATTAAAGAACAAGCTTTCAAAAAGATTGTTTCCAATAAATGTAATTAATGGAAAACTGCACGAAGGTGAAAGTATCTATAATAATGAAATTGAAGTAGGAAAGGTGTTAATTGATAGCGACTACCCTTTTGCTTTAATTAAATACTTAAATGAAAACTTTGATGAAAAAGCAAATTTTAAAACAAAAGAAGCTTCAATAAATATCAATAAACCTGATTGGATAAAAAACTAATTTTCTTATTTAAATAAATAAACAACCATTAAAATTATTAAAACTATAATAATCCAAATACTGAGATTTTTAAGAAATTGCTTTAATTTAGAATTTGATTGTAAAAAACTTGGAAGAACTAAAAGCAAAACTCCTACCATAAATATTACTGAAAGTAATTTATCCATCAAAAACTCCTATATAAAATTCACTTTGGTGCGGTCGGAGAGACTCGAACTCTCATGGACTAGGTCCACACGGCCCTCAACCGTGCCTGTCTACCAATTTCAGCACGACCGCGATATGTCTCATAATAAATGAATGACAATCATGATTCAAATTGGTAAAAATCCCCATGGAATTTACACAAGAAGTGCGTAAAGCAACAGATCCTATTTATCAAAAAATTTCTAAGGTTATGCCTGAAATTGAATGGTCTGTGCATGCTCCATACATTCACAAAATTAACAAATTAAAAAAAGAAAAGAATGCTGTAATTCTAGCCCACAATTATCAAACCCCAGAAATTTATCATGGTGTTGCAGATTTTTCTGCGGACTCTCTTGCATTAGCAATTGAAGCCTCAAAAACTTCAGCTGATATAATTTTAATGGCTGGGGTACATTTCATGGCAGAAACTGCAAAATTAATGAGTCCTAATAAAAAAGTCATTCTTCCTGATATGGATGCTGGCTGTTCTTTATCATCGTCTATTACAGGTAAAGATGTTAGGCTATTAAAAGAAAAATACCCAGGCGTTCCTGTTGTGTCCTATGTTAACACATCTGCAGAGGTTAAAGCTGAAACAGATGTTTGTTGTACATCTGCGAACGCAGTTAAAATAGTTAAATCGCTTGGAGTAAAAAGAGTAATATTTTTACCTGATGATTATTTAGCTAAATATGTTGCTTCTCAAACTGATGTTGAAATTATTTCATGGAAAGGAATTTGCATTGTTCATGATCAATTTAATAAAAAAGAAATAGAGGATATAAGAAAAAATAATCCAGGAATTAAAATTATTGCACACCCAGAATGTCCTCCTGATGTAATTGAAGCAAGTGATTTTGCAGGATCGACATCGGGAATGATAAAATATGTAAAAGATAATCAACCAAAAAAAGTGATGATGGTTACTGAGTGCTCAATGAGTGACAATATCCAGATAGAAAATCCAAATGTAGACTTTGTTAAACCATGTAATATGTGTCCTCACATGAAAAAAATTACACTTCCAAAGATATTAGATTGTTTAGAAAACGAAACTGGTGAAATAATTATGGACAAAGAAACAATTGAGAAAGCCAGAATATCTGTGGAGAGAATGGCAGCAATTGGCAGATAATTAAGTGTCAAAAATAAAACTAAGCAAAGAATTTATCAAAAGTACTGTAAAGCTAGCATTAAACGAAGATCTTTATCCTTCAGGAGATATCACTTCAAGTTTAATTAAAGATGATAAAATTGTAACGGTTAAATTAATTGCAAATCAAAGTGCAATTGTTGGAGGATTGTTATTTGCTAAACAAACTTTTGCATTAATTGATAATAAAATAAAATTCATTATTAAGAAAAAAGATGGTTCTAGAGTTAAAAAAGGAAATTTAGTAGCTTTAATTAAAGGTAATGTAAAAAATATTCTAATAGCTGAAAGAGTAGCTTTAAATTTTTTGTCTCATATTTCTGGAATAGCAACTAAAACAAATGAGTTTGTTAAATTAGTAGGAAAAAAAACTAAAATTTGTTGTACAAGAAAAACAATTCCTAATTTAAGAGTTGTCCAAAAATATGCTGTAAAATTAGGTGGTGGCACAAATCATAGATTTAATTTAAGTGATGAATATCTGATTAAAGATAACCACATAGCTAGTTCAGATTTAAAAACTTTGGTCTTAAAGGCAATAAAAAATAAAAAAGGAAAAAAAATTACAGTTGAGGTTGATACAATAAAACAACTTAAATCAATATTAGGTCTAAAATTTAATACTGTTCTGCTTGATAATATGAGTATTAAAAATTTAAGAGATGGTGTTAAAATTGCTAAAAATCATTATGAGACTGAAGCATCAGGCAATGTTACTTTAAAAACTGTAAAAAGAATTGCTTCTACTGGAATTAATAGAATTTCTGTTGGCAGTATTACACACAGCGCTGCTGCAATTGACTTTAAGTTAGAAATTTAATTCACAAACTTTGACAAATCTGGCTTAAAATAGTTAGGGCCTTTCATGACTTTTCCAGAGTCATTGTAAATAGGTTTACCATTTTCGTCTAACTTGCTCATATTTGAATTTTGGACTTCATCAAAACACTTATCCAAATCAATTCCAAAGGCGTGCCCTGCTCCATAAGTAACATATAATATATCTGTTAACGCATCAGCCACTTCCAATAAATCCTTATTATTCATAGCTTCTGTAAGCTCTTCTAATTCCTCTTTAATTAGGTCTAACCTTAATTTATTTATTTTATCAGTGCTAAATGAAGGTTTAGTTTTAACCTCCTGACCAAAAGTTTTCATGAAAGTACCAACTTTACTAAAATTCGACATAATGCTCCTGTATGTTTTTAAAAAATTATTGTATGTTAATAATTATTTGTTACTTAAAAATTAATCAATGAAATTAAGAAAAGAATTTGACAGTATTGGAAGTATAAATGTCCCAAATGATAAATATTGGGGCGCATCTACTCAGAGATCCAATAAATTTTTTAATATTGGAAAAATTTTAGTTAATATCTCAATTATTAAATCAATAGCGATTATCAAAAGATCCGCTGCAATTGTTCATGCTAAAGATAAATTAATTGATGGTAAAATTTCTAAAGCAATAATCAAAGCATCAGATGAAGTAATCAAGGGTAAGTTAGATGAAAACTTTCCTTTAAAAGTCTGGCAAACTGGTTCTGGGACACAAACAAATATGAACGTAAATGAAGTCATTGCAAATAGGGCAATAGAAATTTTAGGTGGAAAAAAAGGTACAAAAAAGCCAGTTCATCCAAACGACCATGTAAACAAATCGCAATCAACAAATGATGTTTTTCCAACTGCAATGCACATCTCTGTTGCTAAAGAAACTATTTCTAAAATGCTACCAAGCTTAAAAATTTTAGAAAAGGAACTAAAAAAAAAATCTAATGAATTTAAAAATATAGTAAAAATTGGAAGAACTCATTTGCAAGATGCTACTCCACTATCTCTCGGACAAGAGTTTTCAGGATATCATTTTCAAGTTAAAAAAAGTATTGAAAGAATAGAATATGCACTAAAAGAAATATTGTTTCTTGCTCAAGGTGGTACTGCTGTTGGTACAGGAATAAATTCTAAGAAAAATTTTGATAAAAAAATTATAAAAGAAATTGCTAAATTTACTAAAATCAAATTTAAACCAGCTCCAAATAAATTTGCAGAACTTGCTGCTCATGATGCAATTGTTAATTTTTCTGGCGCTCTCAATACCTGTGCGGTAGCTTTAATGAAAATATCTAATGATATTCGTTTCTTAGGTTCTGGCCCAAGAGCTGGATACGGAGAATTAATCTTACCTGAAAATGAGCCAGGCTCATCTATAATGCCAGGGAAAGTTAATCCAACACAATGTGAGGCTGTAACAATGGTTTGTGTAAAAGTTATTGGCAACCATAATGGTATAACTATGGCAGGATCTCATGGTCATTTTGAGCTAAATGTTTTTAAACCTTTAATAGCTCACAACATCTTGCAATCAATTGACTTGATTGCTGACAGCACAAAAAATTTTGCTCTATATTGCATCAAAGGTATAAAAGCTAATAAAAAGAAAATTCAAGAACATCTAGATAATTCACTTATGCTAGTAACTGCATTAGCTCCACACATTGGTTACGATAATGCCGCAAGGATAGCAAAAAATGCACTTAAAAATAACACTACTTTAAAATTTGAAACTTTAAAAACAGGATTAATAAACGAAAAAGATTATAATAAAATTGTTGATCCTAAAAAAATGATTTATCCAGCATAACTTTTAATTGCTTCATTTAATAAGTTTTTAAAATAAATTTTGTTTTGCAAATCATCTTTTTTTATAATTATATTACTTAAAATTTTATTAATATTTTGATTAATTTTGTCATCAATTTTAATGTCTCTTAATGCAGCTATTTTTTGATCAAAATTATAAGTAAAATTTAAATCTATTTGATCAATTTTATTTCTGTAATTTTTAGGTGTTAAAAGAAATTTATATATCTCATTATGATCTTGCACATTTATTTTTAATTTTCCATCCAAAACTAACTCGCCATCTTTAACAAAAATTAAGCTTTCAAATAATTCAAAATTTGCAAAATCCCTCCATTCAAATTTTGTATTATCTGTATCAATTAATCCCTCTTGAATTTTTGAATTTAAATTAATATTTTTAAAGTTAGTATTGTTATAAACTTTATCTGCATTTATACTTAATTTAAAATCAATATTTTTATTGTTAAATATTTCAGTTTTTAAAAGTTGAGCAATAATAGCATTAGAACTAAATAAGTTATTTAAATTTATCTCATCTAAGCTACCCTCTATATTTGAAAAAAAAGGTTTAAAATTAAATTTGCCTTTATAGGTAACATCGGGTTGATCAATTTTGTCAAATATGTGAAATTCAAACGAATTTTTTTCAATTTTATAATCTACTAATCTTTTTATTTTATTTAAATATAATTTTGATTTACCAACTTTTATATCATTCCCAAAAATCAATTCATTCTCAATATTTAGTTTCATTAAATTAAAATTAATTGTAGATAAATTCTTATTCTTATCTTCACTAAAAAAAGACTTCACTGAAAAAGGGATATTGAATATTTCATTTTCTGAATAGAAAATATTTTTTAATTCTTTTGTGTCAAAATAATATTTCATTTTAAAAATTTTGATTATAAATAAAACTTCATCCTCTAAATATTTAAAAAAAATATTGCTATTATTAATTATTATATCTCCATCTAGGAAACTTCTATTTAATATCTCTTTAAAAAAATTATAATTTTTTGTATTTAAATAAAAATTAGCATTTTCTAAAATTAAATCTCTTACTTCGGTATTTTTTAAAGAAAAAAGATCATCAAATGAAATAAAAATTTTTAATTTACTAATTTTAGAAATTTCCTGTTCTTTATTAAGAATTTTAGAGTCTGTGATTATAAAATGAGGTTTGGGGAAAAAATTATATTTTATATTTTTAGAAAATTTAAAATTTAAACCAAATTTCGTTTGAAGCTCATTTTTCAGCTTTTTTGAAATATCATTTTGATTATAAAAAGTGGGTGTTAATAAATAAGAAATAAAAATAACAAAAAGTGCGACAAAAGTTAAAATTATTTTATTATTTTTAAATAAAAAGCTTAGATTCTTAAAATTTAACTTGTTTAAATTTTTTTCTAAAAGATTATTAATAAAATTATTAATGTTTTTAAAATATTTTACAAAAAAATTTGTTTTGCTCATAACAATAAAGAAATCTTATAAAGGAAAATTTTAAATGATAAACAAAGATTATTTGGAAAATTTAAATGATGCTCAAAAAGAAGCAGTTCTCCATCTAGATGGCCCACTTTTGATTGTGGCTGGAGCTGGATCTGGAAAAACAAAAGTTTTAACTTCTAGAATTGCTAACATTATTAAAGAAAAAAAGGCATTTCCAAATCAAATCTTAGCAGTAACATTTACAAATAAGGCTGCTAAAGAGATGCAAAACAGAGTTAGCAAAATACTTGGCTCCAATGCAGTCGGACTTTCATGGCTAGGAACATTTCATTCTATTTGTGCGAAATTATTGCGAAAACATGCTTCAGCAGCAAGTCTTAATTCCAATTTTACTATAGTAGACACAGATGATCAGATCAGACTTATTAAAAATATTTGTAAGGCTGAAAATATTGACATCAAACAATTGTCTCCAAGGTTTATATTGGCAATAATCGATCGTTGGAAAAATAAAGGATTTTATCCAAATGAAGTAGTAATAAATAAAAAAGATCTTTATGAAAAAACAATTCTTCCACTGTATAAAATTTACCAACAAAAGTTAACTGACTTAAACTCTTGTGACTTTGGTGATCTTATATTGCATGCTGTAAAAATCTTAGAATTTAATTTAGATATTAGAGAAATTTATTCAAAAAATTTTAAATATATCCTTGTCGATGAATATCAAGATACAAATTTAATTCAAAGCAAATGGCTTAATCTATTATCAGAAAAAAACAAAAATATTTGTTGTGTTGGAGATGACGACCAATCAATTTATAGTTGGAGGGGTGCAGAGATAAAAAATTTTTTAGAATTTGATCAAGTTTATAAAAATACAAAAGTAATAAGATTGGAGCAAAATTATAGATCTTCTCAAAATATCTTATCTGTAGCCTCAAATCTTATTTCTAATAATCAAAATAGAGTTGGAAAAACATTAATAACTACTATGGATGAAGGTGATTTGGTTAAACTAAATTGCTTTAAAAATGGGAAAGATGAAGCGGTTGGAATTTCAGATGAAATAGAAAAAAATATCAACAAAAAATTTTCTTATAACAATATTGCTATCCTTGTAAGAGCTATTTTTCAAACCCGTGAATTTGAAGAAAGATTTCTTAAAATTGGTATGCCTTACAGAATATTAGGGGGTACAAAATTTTATGAAAGAGCTGAAGTTAAAGACTGTGTAGCTTATCTAAGATTGATTTATCAAGAAAAAGATGATCTTGCTTTTGAAAGAATTGTTAATAATCCAAAAAGATCTATTGGAGATAGTACTTTAAAAATTATTCATGAATACGCAAAAGAAAATAACTTAAATCTAGAAAGAGCATCAATTAAAATGCTAGAACAAAATTTAATAAAACCAAAAGCTAAAATAGGTTTAAACCTATTTATAAATTCTCTTTCTAAGTGGAGAAATGAACTTATATTAAAAAAGTCAAATCATGTAAAATTATTACAAATTGTCTTAGATGAATCTGGATATTCAGCAATGTTGAAAAGTAAAAAAGATATTGATAACGAAAATAGATTAGAAAATATAAAAGAGTTATTAAGTGCTATGAAAGAATTTGATAATTTAGAAAGTTTTTTAGAACATGTTTCACTAGCAACTTCAGTAGATCAAGAATGGGATGGTGAAAAGATTAATATGATGACAATGCACGCTGCAAAAGGATTGGAATTTGATGTTGTTTTTCTACCTGGTTGGGAAGAGGGCTTATTTCCTCACCAAAAGTCTATCGAGGAAAAAGGTCAGAGTGGCCTTGAAGAAGAAAGACGCTTAGCTTATGTGGGTGTTACTAGAGCAAAGAAAAAAGCTATAATATCTTTTTCAATGAACAGATTTTATCAAGGTGACTGGATAGATAGTATGGCATCAAGATTTATAGATGAATTACCCGAGAAACATTTGGAAAAAAATTCATTTTTTGATGAAGAAATAAACAATAATGATGATTTTGAATTTAATCAAGATTTTGAAATTGAAGAAGGCGCAAGAAGTCCTGGGTGGATAAGATATCAGAAAAGAATTAAATGAAAAATTTTATAAAAATTCTACGTAGTAAATTTAGTAAGTATAAAATTGATGGTTATGTAATTCCAAAAAACGATAATTTTTTTACAGAATATTCAAAATTAAATAGGTTAGAAGTTATTTCAAATTTTAGTGGATCAGCTGGGTTGGCTATTATTCTTAAAAATAAAAATTATTTATTTATTGACGGAAGGTATACTATTCAAAGTAAAATTGAGAGTGGAAAAAATTTTAAAATTTATGGATTTGAAAGATTAATAAACTGTAATTTATTTAAAAATCTTACTCTTGGTATAGATCCAAAATTATTCACAAACACTCAAATCAAAAACTATTTCTTAAAATACAATAAAATAAAATGCATTGAAAAGAATTTAATCGATGAGATCAAAAAGCAAAAAAAAAACAATCACATTCCATTTTTTTATCTAGATAAAAATATTGTTGGTGAAAGTGTTAATTCTAAATTAAATAAAATAACTAGATATTTAAAAAAAAATAAATCTGATTATATTTTTGTAAGTGCGCCAGAAAATGTTGCCTGGATTTTAAATATTCGTGGTAGTGATAGCCCAAATAGTCCTGTTCCCAATTCAAGGTTGATAATAAGTAAATCAAAAAAAATACTACTAATAAGTAATCTAAAAAAGTGTAAGCGGTTATTAAATAATAAAATTATCAAGAAAGATGAGTTTTTAGAAACAAATGATTTGCCAAAAAAAATATTAAAACTTAAAGGTAAAAATTTTATAATAGATGATAAATCTTGCTCAATATTTTATGAAAATTTAATTAAATTAAAATTTAAAATTATTAACAAAAAAGACCCAACATATCTTTTAAAAGCAATCAAAAATAAAATTGAAATTAAAAATATGATTAATGCCCATATCTTAGATGGCATAGCATTAACAAAATTTTTGTATTGGATAAAAAATATTAATAGAAAAAAAATTACAGAGGTTGAGGCTGCAAAAAAATTAGAAAAATTTAGAAAATTAAATAAAAACTTTCTTTATCCTAGTTTTGACACCATTGCAGGCTCAGGGAAAAATGGTGCTATCGTACATTACCGTGCAAAAAAAGAAAATTGCAGAACAATAAACAATAATGATATTTTTCTCTGTGACTCAGGAGGTCAATATAAGTATGGAACAACTGATGTTACTAGAACAATTTGTTTTTCAAATCAAAAACAAAATATTAAAAATGTTTTTACTAAAGTATTAAAAGGTCATATTGCTGTTGCTATGACTGATATCAATAAACATGATACAGGTAAAAAAATTGATAAAAGAGCAAGAAAATTTTTAAAAGAAAGCAATTTAGACTATGCGCATGGCACTGGACATGGGGTTGGTTTTTTTCTAAATGTTCATGAGGGTCCACAATCAATTTCCAAAATAAACAAAGTCAAGATTAAACAAGGTATGATTTTAAGTAATGAGCCTGGATACTACAAAAAGAATAAATATGGGATACGTATCGAAAATCTAGTTTATGTTAATAAAAGAAAAAAAAATTTGTTTTTTGAAAATCTGACAATGGTGCCTATTGAGAAGGATTTAATTAATTTTAATTTATTAACTGAAACTGAAAAAAATTATCTTTTTAAATATCATTTACATGTTTATTCAAAAATTTCTCAATACTTAAGTAAAAATGAAAGAAAGTGGTTAAGTACTTTTATTTAGCATATGTAAAAATTCATCCTGATTAATAATTTTGATTTTAAGTTCTTTTGCAGTCTCTATTTTTCTTTTGGTTGGTTTATCTCCGATAATTAAATAATTTAATTTATTCGACACACTACTCAGAGTGGTCCCTGAGTTTTCCTCAATCAATGATTTTACTTCAGCTCTGCTAATTCCATTTAATTTACCTGTCACTAAAAAAGATTTATTGCTTAAAAATCCACTCTTCTGCTTTATGGAGACGTTTTTTATTATTAAAACTTTTCCTAATTCATTTAAAACTTTAACATTAGTATCATTTACAAAAAATCTTTTAATTGAATTTACTTGAGTTTCACCAATTCCATCAATACTTAATAATTCATTATAATTTTTGGTTTTGTAAAAATTTTGTAATCCAACAAAAGATATAAAGTGTCTAGATAATAATTTTGCATTTTCCAATCCTATATGCCTGATTCCTAAGGCATATATAAATCTCTCCAAAGAGATATTTTTTTTCTGGTTAATAGAATATTTTAAATTTTCTATTGATGTTTTGCCCCAACCTTCAAGCTTTTCAATTTTACTATAATCTAATTTAAATATATCATATGGATATTTGATTAAATTTAGTTTCCAAAACAATTCAATTATTTTTTTTCCTAGTCCATCAATGTTAAAAGCTTCTTTTGAGACAAAATGTTTTAACTTTTCAATTGAAATTTTATCACATAAATAACCTTCACTAGAACATCTTCTAACTGCATCTATTTTTTTAGTTAATTTATTAAATTCTTTTATGGTTTGTGAACCACATGATGGACATTTTTTTGGAAAATTAAATTTTATACTTTTTTTTGATCTTTTATTAAGATCAACTGAAAGTATATGGGGAATAACATCTCCAGCTCTTTCAACAGTTACTGAGTCTCCAACTCTTATATCTTTTCTCTCTATTTCATCTTCATTATGCAAAGTTGCATTTGATACTACTACACCTCCAATATTTATAGGTTTTATTTTTGCAACAGGAGTCAGTGCACCTGTTCTACCAATTTGAATATCGATATCTATAATTTGAGATATAGCTTTATTTGATGAAAATTTATGAGCGATGGCCCATCTAGGAGCATTTGCAACATTTCCCAACCTTTTTTGTAAATCAAAATCATTTATCTTGTAAACTATTCCATCTATATCAAAATCTAAATTTGCTCTTTGATTCTCAATTGATAAATAATTTTTTATTAAATTTTTAATTCCAGAAATAGATTTATTTAAAGGGTTGGTTTTAAAACCCCATTCATTTAGTTTTTTTAAATACTCGGTCTGGGTATTTATTTTTAACCCTTTTTGGAAACCAAATGTGTAAGCTATAAATTTCAATGGTATTTTTTTTGTATCTAGTGGATTTTTTTGTCTTAAAGAACCAGAAGCAGCATTTCTGGGATTTGCAAAATTATTTTTTAAATTTTTAAAGTCACTGTTTTGTATATATACTTCACCACGTACATCGATTTCCTTTGGAAAATCTGAGGATAAAATTTGTTTTGGAATATCTATGATAGTAGCTAGATTAGCTGTTATGTCTTCCCCTTCTTTACCATCGCCTCTTGATAAACCTGTGGTAAAATTTCCGTTTATATAAGTTAATGAAGCAGAAATACCATCTATTTTTGGTTCAGCACTGTAGTTAATTTTAAAATTTTTATCTGCTGATAAAAAATTTATAATTTTTTTTTCAAAATTAATTAAATCTTGCTCATCATAAGCATTAGACAATGAAAGCATGGGAGCTTTATGACTTATTTTTTTAAAATTTTTTGAAGGTTTGTGCCCTACTAAATTTGATATTGAATTTTTATTTATTAAAATTTTATATTTTCTCTCTAAATTTAAAATTTCTTTTTTTAAATCGTCATACTCTTTATCTGAAACTAAAGAGTTACTTTTATTATAATAAAATTCATTATATTTATTAATAAGATTAATTTTTTTTTCGTATTGAGTTTTAATTTTTTTATTCATCTCAATCAAATAGAGATTTTATTTTATTTAATATTGAATTATTTTTATCTTTTTCTTTTTTAATTCGCTCGATATTTTTTTCATATTTTTTATTAAATATGAAATATGATTTTTCATACCATTTTGAAGATTTATAATTATACCCTAGCAAATTGGCATATTTTTCTGCCTCATCTGGTAATCCTAAGATATAATGAATTTCAACCAATCTATGTAATGCCTCCTCTGTATAAATTGTTGTGTCATATTCATCCACTACAACTCTAAATCTATTTATTGCTGCAATCCATTTTTTTCTTTCAAAATAATATCTGCCAATATACATTTGCTTAGCTGCTAAAATGTCATCGATAAGATCATTTTTAAAACCTGCATCAAGAGCGTATTCAGACGTAGGATAATTTTTTATTATATAATCAAAATTTTTTTTTGCATTAACAAGAGATTGTAGATCTTTTTTTTCATCTACAATTTGCTCATAATGCGAAATACCTAATAAATAGTAAGCATAATCTAAATGTTTAAATTTTGGATAAACTCTTATCAATCTCTCTAATTCTGAAATTGCATCATCATAATAATCCTCTGAATAATATGCATATGCTGCCATAATAGATGATTTGGGTGCCCATTGGGATTGGGGATACAAAATTTCAACCTCATTAAATTTTTTTGCAGCAAACAAAACATCTCCTTGCTTTAGAGATTCCATGCCTTCTTTATAAGCCTCAAGAACTTGTGTATTTAAACTTTTTTCATTTATAACAGACTTTTTAATATTGCTCTTATTACAAGAACTGAAAATAATAATTAAAAATAAAATAAGAAAATTTTTTAAATACATTCTTAATTTATACTTATTTAAATGATAATTTTAAAGTTATCTTTATTAATTATGCAATCGATCTAAGAAGGTTTCTATTGATTAAAGTGTGCGGTAGATTTTTTTCTTTTATCTCGATAATTGAAAAGTTATCTTTGTTTTGAAATAATTTTCTCAATAGTTTATTTGTAAGATAATGACCACCCTGAGAACAAGTTATACTTGCTACAATTCTGTAACCGCTGGTGTATAAATCACCTATGCAATCCAAAATTTTATGATTTACAAATTCTTTTTTATTTCTCAATCCTTCTGGGTTTAATATTTCATTATTTTTCACAACCACTGCATTTTCTAAACTACCACCTTTAGCTAAACCTTTTTTTTTGATTTCTTCTATATCTTCAAATAAACAAAATGTTCTAGAATTATAAACATCTGATAAATCGTCTTCATAAACTTTTACTTTATTTTTTTGGTCTCCAATAACTTTATTTTTATATTTTAATTGAAAATCTATTTCTAAATTTAAAGTTGAAGGTTTAATTGATATGAATCTTTCTCCATCAGAAAAAGTGACTTCTTTATTAATTTTAATTATTTTAATAGGTGAGCCACTTACTTTAATTCCTAAAGATAATATTTTTTCAATAAATATTTTTGCTGATCCATCTAAAATTGGCACTTCTTCATTGTCAATTTCAATTAAAGCATTATCAATTCCTAAACCAAATAATGCTCCCATTAAATGTTCTATTGTTGAAACTTTTACTCCAAATTCATTTTCAACTGTTGTGTTCAAGAATGTATTACTTACATTCATAAAATTTGGATAAACTATGTTATTTTCTTTCAAGTCAACTCTTTTAAATACAATTCCAAAATTAGGTTCAGCAGGCTTAATACAAACATTTACACTTAGTCCGCTATGAAGAGCAATCCCGCTAAAGCTAACATTATTTTTGATTGTTTTTTGAGTTAAATAAGACATGTGTATTTATAATTTGAATTTTTAATTATTGAAAAACAACAAATGTTACCGGAAAAAACAAAATTAGCTAAATAGTTGAAAAAATTTTTCAAAAAAAGCTAATTTTTTATTAGTTTTTGGAACAAAAATAACTTCATTTTGGTTATAACCACTCAAAATTTTGTGAGACATCTTAGCTAACTCTATATCCTTTGAGAAATTAGATTTAACATAACTTCCATCTAAATATTTTATTATTTTAATTTGGTACTTTTCTAAAATTTTATTTAAATCATAAATAGCATTTCTTGAAATTGATTTAAAATTAATTTCTAAACCAAAATGATCAGTTTTTATATTTTCCTCAAATAATGAATAAGTCTCACCATTCATAAAATATTTATTTATTATCATGTGAATAATTTCTTGGTTGTGATAACTTTCTCTAAATAAATCTTTAGCTTCAATAAGTGAATTTTCTAGATATTCTTTTGTCACTGAAACATTGTAATTTTTTTTTTTAATTCCAATTTCTAGATTAAAAATTTTTTTATCCTCAAGTATAAGAAATATATTTTCTATAAATTTTCCGCTTAATTTTTCAATTTTAAATATATTGTCATCAAGAAATTTTTTTAATTCATCATAATTTTGATAGTTGGTGTCATTATTTAAGATAATCTCCTCTTTATATAAATTTATTAAATTTTTTGTATCGAACAAATATATTCCATATTTATTTGGGGAAACACTTAAATAATATTGTAATTCATTCTCTTTATTCATCTAAAACAATCTTATTTTTTAATCTTGCATCAACAATATTAAAATTTTCTCCATTATAATTTTCTAAAAACTCGTACAAATTATCTAAAGTTTCTTGAGTTAAATTATTTGGTAGTTTTAATAAAATATTATCATCAAACTTTAAGTCCCATCTTTTTGATGAAAAAAAATATATATTTTTTAATTTATTATATGAAAATTTAGAACCATCTATAATTTTTTTAAGTTTTAAAAGTTCTTCAACTTTTGGTTTGCCAAAAATATAGGGTAATTCATTGTAACCAGATTCAATCGGTGTTAATTTGCCATTTGATCCAACAAGATAAATATTCCCATTATTATTTATTTTTGCAAAAAAATTTGTTTTATCAATTTTTATATTTAATGTAGATGGATATTCTTTAAATATGACATAGCTCTCAATTAAAGAGTTCGAATTAATCAATTTTTCAATTTTTTTTTTATTAATAAAAAAAATATTTCCTAAACTCAAATTTTTTAACTTATTCGAAAGAATTTCATTGTTTTTTTGATCTAATCCAAAAATATTAATATTTTCAATTTTTTTAAATTTATAATTATTGATTGTGTTGTTGCCAATTGATGAAACAATTATTAATAAAAAAAAATAAAATAGAATTTTTTTACTTTTTCTTTGATGCATCTTTCAACATCCATTCTATTAATTTTAAAAAGCTTATACCTCTGAACAATGCTATTTCTGGTACTAATGATAATTTAGTCATTCCTGGCTGTGTGTTAAGTTCTAGTAAATAAAAATTTCCATTGAAAAATTTAAAATCTGACCTGGTTACTCCTCTACAGCCAATAATTTTATGAGCTTTATAAGCTATATCAATTATCTTTTTAAAATTAGATTTGGACAAATCTACAGGGATAATATGTTGAGTTTTAGATTTTGTGTCATACTTTGCTTGGTAATCATAAAATTTTCTTTTTGGTTTGAGCTCAATTGCTCCTAATTTTTTATCACCCATGATCGCAACTTGTATTTCTCTTCCTCCAATAAATTGCTCAATTAATACTTTTTTATAAACTTTAAGCTTGTAAAGAATTTTATCTAAAGTCTTTTTATTACTTATGTAGACATTTACACTCGAACCTTCATTCAAAGGTTTTATTACAACTGGAAATCTTAACTCTTTGTTAATTTTTTTTATTAAATGAGATTTTGTAATATCATAAGAATATGTAAAAAATTTCGGGGTTTTAATTTTATTTTTAATAAATAGTTTTTTTGAAATTTCCTTATCCATAGCTATGGAAGAAGCTATTGCTCCTGAATGAGTATATGGAATTTTAAACTTATCTAATATAGTTTGAATATATCCATCCTCTCCAAATTGACCGTGTAAAGCATTAAAAATCACATTAGGCTTAAATATTTTTATATTTTTTTCTAAATAATTATCTGGTTCAGAAATTTTAACTCTATAACCATTTTTTTTTAATTCTTTAAAAACTTGATTTCCTGTATCAAGACTAATTAATCTCTCTTTAGAAATTCCACCTGATAGTATAAGCACTTTTTTTTTCAATTTATTCTAAAATTTTTATTTCTGTTTCTAATTTAACGCCTGTCTTTTTAAAGACACTATCAGATACAAAATTTATTAATTTTTTCATATCTTCAAACTTAGCATTACCTTTATTTACAAAAAAATTACAGTGTTTTTGAGAAATTGATGCATCTCCAAATGATTTTTCTAACGGCACAGACTCTTTGATTAATTGCCAAACTTTTTTATTAGATTGATCTATGGGATTTTTAAATGTGCTACCACTAGTTCTAATTTTTGTTGGTTGAGTTTGTTCTTTTTTTTCTTTAAGTAATCTCATTTCATTCTCTATTATACTCTTTTCTTTCTTAAAACCCTTAAATGATGCACTTAAAAAAATAAGATCTTCTGATAATCCACTGTCTCTATATTTAAAATCAATATCTTTTGCAGGTATAGTAATTACTTGACCTGATTTATTTACTGCCTGAATAGAAATAAGAATATCTTTGAACTCCCTTTGGAAACAACCTGCATTCATTTTAATACCACCACCTATTGTGCCAGGTATGCAGGAGAGAAACTCAAAACCACCCAAATTATTTTCCATTGCAAATTCAGATAACGATTTATCTGTAACGGCACTACCAGCGACTATGATTTCTTCAGAATGTAAAGAAATATTATTAAAATTTTTAGTAAGTTTTATTACTACTCCATCAAATTTGTCGTCAGATATAAGTGTATTCGAACCTGCTCCTAATATGAATATTTTTTCTTTATCTTGAATTTTTTTAAGAAACTTAATTAATTCTTTTAAATCACACGCCTTATAGAAAGCTTTAGTTTTACCTCCTATGTTAAACCAATTTTTTTTTTTTAAATCATAATCTAATTTTAAATTATTATTAAATTCTGGAATTAAGTCTTTTAAATCACTTTTCATGATAACAATTTGGGTAATTCACGCATCCAACTTGAAATAGTTCCTGCGCCCATTCCTATAACTATTTTTTTTCCATATATGTTTGCTTTAATAAATTTTGCTAATTGAAATTTATCATTTATTAAAAATAACTGTACTTTTGAGTTTTTAATAATCTCTCTAGCAAAATTTATATAACTAAATCCAAGCTTTAATTTTTCTCCAGCCGTATAAATTGGAAACAAAATTAATTTATCTGCATTTTTAAAAGCAAAAGTAAATTCTTTTTTTAAATCTTTTAGTCTTGATATTCTATGTGGTTGAAAAATACATATCTTTTCATAATCTTTATAAACCTTTTTTACACCATCCAGTACTTCTTTGATTTCTGTAGGATGGTGGGCATAATCATCATAAAAATCTACGTTATTAAAATTGAGAATTTTATTAAATCTTCTTTGAACTCCTTTAAAATTTTTAAGTCCTTTTTTTATATTAGTTATTGGCAGGCCCACTGTTAATGCTAATGCTGCTGCAGCTACGGAATTTTTAATATTATGAATTCCTAATAAAGGAATTTTAAATTTTTTAATCAATTGTTTTTTTTTATTGGGTAACTTTATATTTAAGTCAAACTCAGAGTACTCTTTTAATTGTTTTATATTTTTAATACAAAAATTTGATTTAATATCCAAGCCATATGTATAGAAGTTTTTATTTTTGATATTTTTAATTAAATTTTTGTTATTTTTGTCATCTAAACAAATAAATGATTTTCCAAATGAGGGGACTTTATTAACAAAATTTTCAAAATATTTATTTAATTTATCCATAGTGCGATAATAATCCATATGCTCTCGATCTATGTTAGTGATAATTGAATATGTTGGGGGTATGAAAACAAAACTTCCATCAGACTCGTCTGCTTCTAATATAGACCATTCACTTTTTCCAAGCTTTGCGGAATTATTAATCGAATTTATTACTCCACCATTGATGATTGTGGGATCAATTTTTGTCTCTTGAAATATAGAGGCTATCAATGATGTTGTTGTAGTTTTACCGTGCGAACCAACAACTACAATATTTTTTGTTAAAGAGACAATATTAGCTAACATTTCTCCTCTTTTATATATAGGTAATTGTTTTTTTTTAGCTGCAAGAAGCTCTAGATTATTTTTTTTAATAGCAGAAGATACAACTAGGATAGTACCCTTTTCAATATTTTGTCGCTTCTGTCCGATGAAAACTTTTATTTTTTCTTTTCTTAATCTTTCAATATTTTTATTATTTGCAATATCGCTGCCTTGAACTTTAAAACCTTTAGCTTTCATTATAAGTGCTAAACCACTCATACCTATTCCACCTATTCCTACAAAATGTATAAGTTCTGTTTTTGCTAATTTAATTTTCATTAATAATTTTTAATATTTTTTGATTAACATTATTCCATGTATTTTGATAATTTAATTTCTGTAAATTATTTTTTTTTGTCATGTAATCCTGACTTTTATTTGTCAATTCTAATAAAAATTTCTCAAATTTTTGGTCATCAAAATTTTTTTGATCAATTATCCAACAACAATCCTGTTCCTCATAATATTTTGCGTTTTCATACTGATGATTATCTTTTGATGACGGAAGTGGAATTGCTATAAATGGAATATTTAAAAAAGATAGTTCGGCTAAACTTGAGGCACCTGCTCTAGTTATGCATAAATCTCCTTTTTTTAAAACCTCATTAAGATTGTGATCAAAACTGAAAACTCTACTTTCAATATTATTTTTAAAATAAAAATCTTTTAAAAAATTTAAATTTTTCTCACTTGTTTGATGAATAATTTTTATAGATACTTGTTTTGCTATACTGACAAAAGATTTATTTAAAAGCTCATCAAAGATTTTTGCACCCTGACTACCTCCCATGATTATAATTGTAAATAAATTATCATGTTTTTGATAAGTGCTGGTTTCATAATATTCTTTTCGTATCAAAGGTTTAATAGTAGTTAATTTGTGATTAATTTCAGATGGTAAATTTATTAAGTTCTTTGAATAACATATTAATTTTTTTGAAAAATTTAAAAAAAATTTATTTGCTCTTCCAAGAACTATATTTGGTTCAATTAAAAAAATATTAATGCCTAATATTTTTGCTGCTAAACATAGTGGTAAAGACATATAGCCTCCTGTGGAAATTAAAATCGAAATATTGTTTTTTTTTAAAAGAAAAAAAGATTTAATAGTTAGAAAAAAAATTTTTAAAAATGAAAAAGGAATTAAAAAATAATTATTTAATTTTGGAGTGTTTATTACAAATGCTTTATAGTTCTTGTCTAAATATTTAAGACCTCTGTTATCAGTAGAAATCAAGGTTTCATGAGTATTTTTCAAATGATTATAAATTGTAATTGCTGGTATCACATGACCTCCCGATCCACCTGTGGAAATTAAAACTTTTTTTTTCATTTATTTAGTTATTTTTCTTTTTGTTAAATTTAAAATTATACCAGCTAATATTGATGTACTTATTATTGATGAACCACCATAACTTAAAAAAGGTAATGTCATTCCAGTTGTTGGAAATAATCTTATATTAACTCCAATATGAATCGTGGCTTGCATTAATATTAAACTAATAGATCCGATTAAAATAAGTTTAGCTTTATCATTTGTCTCAAAACTTATTTTTTTAAAAACCATATAAATTAAAATTAAAAACAATAATAATATTAACATTATGGCAACAACACCAAACTCCTCGGAAATTACTGAAATAATGTAGTCAGTATGAGCTTCAGGAACTCTATTTTTAAGAACTCCTTCACCTATGCCTTTTCCAAAAAAACCTCCACTTGTAATTGACTCTATTGCTTTATCAGATTGAAAATTATGAGTACCTGTTTCTCTATTAAAAAATGAAAAAATACGTCCCTGGATATAATCAAACTTAGGAACAAAAATAATAAGATAAGTAAGCAAAGATGCACCAGCAATAAATATTGCTATAAGAATATATATATTAATTCCTGATGTGAAGATTAGAGCTGCCCAACAAAATACTACTAATAAAGTTTGGCCAATATCTGGCTGAGCTATCAAAAGTAAAGAAATAACAGATATCAAAATAATAGATAACAAATACTTAAATAAAATATTTGATCTAATATCACAAAAAATAGTTGCTAAAATTATTATCAAAAATGGTTTTAAAACTTCTATAGGCTGAAATCTTGGTAAGAAAAATAAGTCTATCCATCTTTTAGATCCTTTAACTTCAAAGCCAATGAATGGCACCAAAAATAAAGAAATAAGTGAAATAAAAAAAAGAAAAATAGAGTATTTATATAATTGATCTGAATTTAAAGAGGAAAATATAAAAATAAGAAATATTCCAATCAACACATAAATCAAATGTTTAAAAAAGAAGAAATAACTGTTGGTATCTAACCTGTCAGAGGCTATTAGGGAAGTTGAAACTAAAGAAAAAAATAATCCAATAACAAATAATAAACTTATTAGTAAAAAAATAGATTTATCTATGTTTTTCCACCATTGATAATAAAATTTGTAAACAATACTATCGCTTTGCATTTATATACTTTTTAATTATTTGATTAAAGTAATAACCTCTATCTTCAAAATTTTTGAAACTATCGAATGAAGCTCCAGCTGGACTGAAAAAAATAATATTTTTTTTAGATTGTTGAATATTAATTTCTGAAAAAATAACTTTAAGAGTTTCTTGTAAATTTTTAAAATTTTTAATTTTTAATCTATTTTTTAAAATTTTTATAAATTTTCTATGATGTGATCCAAAAATATAAGCTTTGATATTTTTACACTTTATTTTTGATAGTTTAAATTTATCTCCTTTTTTAGGAATTCCTCCTAAGATCCAATATGTATCATTTAAATTTTTTAATATATTTTCCGAGGAAGCAAAGCTTGTAGATTTAGAGTCGTTAATTATTGTGAGTTTTTTTTTATCAAATATAATTTGTTGTCTAAAATTTAGACCTTTAAATTTATTAATGGTTTTAATTAATTTTTTGTAATTAAGTTTTAATCTTGGGGCAATTTTTAATATAAATGATAAATTTTCTTTATTACCATCAGATAAAAAATATTTATTAGTAATTTTATTTAACTTATTGTCTATACTTGAAGTCTGTACTCTATAGATTTTTGAACTATATTTATTTTTATTTAATTTTTTAGTTATTAGTTCATCCTCTTTTTTTACATATGCAAAAGATCCTCTTATTTGTGATTTTAATAATTTAAATTTTGCATTTACATAATTTTTTAAACTTTTATGTCTCTCAATGTGGTCTGCAGTTATGTTTAAAATTACTGCATATTTTGATCTAAATATGCTACTGTAATCTAGCTGATAAGAAGAAGCCTCTATTACAAAAATTGTTTTTTTTGTAATATTTTTTTCTGATAATGCTGGATTTCCAATATTCCCAATAAGTCTTGAGTCTCTATTTTGATCAATTAAAATATCATGTAAAATTTTAGCAGTTGTAGATTTACCGTTAGTTCCAGTAATCGTAATACTTTCATTGTTATAAAATGAAAACAAAACATCAAGGTCGGTATAAATTTTTTTTAAATTTTTCTTTAAAAATTTTGATAATTTACAATTTGAGATATCAATTCCGGGACTAATAATAATTCTATCAAAATTTATTTTTTGAATTTGCTCTAGTTTAATTACTTTTTTTTTAAATTTTAATTTAATTTTTTGATTGTCATCAAACAAATATACATCAGACTTGTTTTTTAAAAACTTATAAGATGAAATGCCACTCTTTCCCAACCCATAAATTAATATTTTTTTTCTTAAAAAAATATTATCAAATATTTTCATTATCTTAATTTTAAGGTAGCTAAACCGATCATTGCTAGAATGATAGAGATAATCCAAAATCTTATTACAACTGTAGACTCTGGCCATCCTTTTTTCTCAAAATGATGATGAATAGGTGCCATTCTAAAAATTCTTTTTCCAGTAAGTTTAAACGAAATCACCTGAACCATCACTGAAACTGCCTCTAATACAAAAAGTCCACCAGTAATAGCTAAAACAATTTCATGCTTTGTAATAATTCCTACTGCACCTAAAGATCCTCCAAGAGATAATGAGCCTGTATCTCCCATAAAAATTTTAGCAGGTGGAGCATTAAACCATAAGAAACCTAAACAAGAGCCAATAATTGCTCCACAAAAAATTGATACTTCACCAGTTCCTTCTATGTAGGGTATCTGTAAATAATTTGAAAATACGATATTTCCAGTAACATAACTTATAAAAGCAAAACATGCTGCAACTAATATTACAGGCACTGTTGCTAGACCATCTAATCCATCCGTAAGATTAACAGCATTAGACGAACCAATAATTACTAATATTGCAAATGGTACAAAAAACCATCCAAGGTTTATGATTAAATTTTTAAAGAATGGAAAATATAAATTATTTAAATCTTGATAGTCGTTCAAATAAACAAACAAAGTTACACCAATAATTGCTAATATTATTTGTGAAGTTATTTTAAACTTTGAAGAAATTCCTGATGAGTTGCTAAATTTAATCTTCTTAAAGTCATCATATGCCCCCAACAAACCAAAAGTAATTGCTATGTAGACACAAAATAAAATGTTAATATTTGTTAAATCTGCCCAAAATATTACTGATACCAACAGGCCGAGTAAAATTATCAAACCTCCCATTGTTGGTGTACCAATTTTTTTAACTATATGGTCTTCCGGTCCATCGTCCCTGATTGGATTTAAAATTTTTTGTTTTGAAAAAAATTGAATAAAAGGACCTCCAATAAGTAGCACAATAACCAATGAGGTGAAAAAAGATAAACCTGTTCTAAAAGTTAAATATTTAAATACATTTAAAAAACTAAAAGTATCAACAAAATTCAATAAAAATTGATAAAGCATTAATGCAATCCTTTCAGATTATTTACTATGTCATTGAATCCTGTCGCAAGTGAGGCTTTAATCATTAAATAATCATTATTATTTAAATCTTTTCTAATCAACTCAATAATTTGTGATTTATTCGACAAAATCCTACCCTTTTTTTCTTTTGAGATATTTTCAAATATTATTGAAGCTAATTTTCCTCTAACAAATACCTTGTCTATCTTGGTTTGATTAATTATTGGAACAATAGATTGATGGAGTTTTTTAGAATGACTACCAAGCTCTAACATATCACCAATTATTAAATATTTTTTTGATTTTTTCGCATCTATTTTATCAAAATTTTTTATTGCTGATTTTAATGATAAGGGGTTAGAATTATAACTCTGATCTATTAAATTAATTTTTTTATTATCAATTTTTACTACAGAATGGTCTCCCCTTCCCCCTGGAATTTTAAAATTGAGAAAGATATTTTCATTAAGTTTAAATATATTTTTATAAATACTAATCACCGCTAAAGCAGAAAGTGTATTGTATATATTGTTTTGAAAATCGTTAGATAATGTGAAATGCTTTTTTTTATTATTTAATCTAATATTAATTTTAAATTTTTTTCCAAAAGTCTTTATATTAATTAATTTAATGTCTGATTTCTGATTTTTAATTCCAAAAGAAACTACATTAATTTTATTTTCTTTGGCAATTTTTTTATGCAGTTGAAAAAAGTTATCGTCTGCATTCAATGCAATATAACCATAAGGTTTTATATTTTTAATAATTTCAGATTTTGCCAAAGCAATCTGTTTAATATTTTTGAAATTTCTAGCATGTGCATAATTTATATTTGTTATCACACCAACATCTGGTTTTATAATTTTAGACAAATAATCAATTTCACCTTTTTTATCCATTCCAACTTCTAAAATTCCAAATTCATCATTTTGTTTTAAATTAAAAAGACTCAAAGGAACTCCAAATTTATTGTTATAAGATTTTGGAGAAATACTTACTTTAGAAATTTTACTTAATACATTGCCCAGCAATTCTTTAAGTGTAGTTTTGCCACAACTACCTGTAATAGCTATAATATTTGTATCAATACTTTTTCTAAAAATTTTTGAAATATCTGTTAGGAAATTTAAAGTATTTTTTACTTTAATCTGACGACTTTTATTTAAGTTATTTTGGATTTTGTTTACTACAGCAAACGATGCTTTTCTCTTGAATGATTGTGCAACATATTTATTACCATCTTTTTTTTTTCCTCTAATAGCAAAAAAAATATCGTTTTTATTAACTTCTTTAGAATTAATCCTTGCTGATTTTAAAGAGATGGAAGCAGGCAATTTTTTAATTTTAGCTGCTTCTTTGACCAAATTTAATTTAAAATTATCTGATAAACTATTATTTTTATGCTTTATAGCTTTCAGAATTACCTTTCTATCTGAAAAGAAAATTTTCTTATTTCCAATATCTTGGGTCTTCTCATGGCCTTTCCCGGCAACTAACAAAATATCACCTGAATTCAAATTATAAATGGCTTGTTTTATTGCTATTGCTCTATTAGATATTTCAATAATTCTCTTTTTTTTTATTCCCTTTTTTATATCTCTTATTATTTTTTGAGGTTTCTCAAATCTAGGATTGTCATTTGTAAGGATGATACTGTCTGCAAAATCACTGGCTATTTTACCCATTTTTGATCTTTTATTTTGATCCCTATTTCCCCCACAACCGAATAGAACTGTGATTGTTTTATTAGGAAATTGCTCTCTAAGATTTAAAAGACACGTTTTTAGAGCATCAGGCGTATGAGCATAATCAAGAATTACTTTTGATCGATTTTTAATTTTACCAATTTTTTCAAACCTTCCCTCAACTGGTTTTAATTTTGCAATTATATTTAAAATTTTATTTAAACTAACACCGCTACATTTTGCAGCAATTATTGCCATTAAGACATTTTTTAATTGTATTTTTCCAATTAAATTTAAATTTATATCCCTTATTGAGCTATTTAATTTAATTCTAAGAAATTGACCTTCTCCTTTAAAATTATGAGATAAAAGCTCTAGATTGTTTTTCTGATCATTAAGTGTATGCAATTTTAATTTCTTATTAATTACAATTTTTTTTATGTTTTTAAACTCAGGTATTAATTTATCTATAATTACATTTCCTCTTTTTGAGATTAGGTTTTCAAATAAGTAAAGTTTTGCATTTAAATAGTTTTTTAAATTTTTATGATAATCAAGATGATCCTGGGATAGATTAGTAAATATACCTGAATTAAACTTTAAACCATCTAATCTATTTTGCTTTAACCCATGGCTTGAGGCTTCCAAAATTACATTTTCTATTTTTTGATTTTTCAACTTGCTTAATATTTTAGCCAATTTAATTGGATCTATAGTGGTATTAGATAAATTTAAATTAATACTTTTTGATTTAACACCTAATGTACCAATCGAAGCAACTTTTTTATTATTTGATCTTAATATTTGATAATAAAAATCTGCAACTGATGATTTTCCATTTGTACCAGTAACTGCAATTAAATTTTTTGGTTTTTTATTATAAATTTTAAAAGCAGTTTCAGCTAATAATTTTCTTACATTATTTGTATGAATATACAAAATTCCATTTTTAAATGGATTTGTTTTTCTTTCGGTTACAATAATTTTTGATCCTTTTTTAATTGCTTCAGTTATAAATTTATTACCATCAATACTATTTCCTTTGATTGCAAAAAAAATATTATTTTTTTTAATACTATTTGTATTAAAAGAAATTCCTGAGAAAGAAAAATTTTTATAATTTTTATTTATATTATAAAAATAATTTCCTAGAAGCATGATTAATTAACCTCTATATATTTTGTGGCTAAAATAGGCCCGATTTTATCTATGACTTTTCCGGCTACCTCTACTGAGGTCCAGCCAGCGGTATTATAAAGTGTACCCTTCCACCCTCCTTTTCGGTGTCTATACTTATAATAATAATCTTTAGATTTTTTTGGAGTATCTAGCATTACAACAAAAACAAATTTTGGATTTGAAGTGGGAAAAATGGAAGCAAAAGTATTTATTTTTGCCTCAGAATACGCTCCTTCCTCAGGTTGCTCAGCAGTTCCTGTTTTTCCACCAATTTCATAATTTTGAACATCTGCAAATTTAGCTGTCCCTTCCTCAGTATTTACAATTTTTCTCAAAGCACTAACAACTTGTTCTGAAATGCCTCTTTTTAATATTCTTTTATTTTTTTTATTAAAATTATTTTCTTTATAAATTAATGTTGGCTTAATTTCATACCCACCATTTGATAAAACGGAATAACCTTTTGCTAATTGAAGAATTGTAGTTGCTATTCCATGTCCAAAAGAAGCTGTAGCCAATCTGCATTTTCCAAAATCATAATTTTTTTGAGGAGCAACTTCTTCAATATCAAAATCAATATTACTTAATATACCAACCTTTTCTAAAAATAATTTAAATTTTTCTGGGCCAATTTTTTGAGCAATTTTGACAGATCCTATATTTCCAGATCTTACTAAAATTTGCTCTGCAGTTAAATCTGATGGTATTTCATTGTCGTACTCACCTATTCTATATTTGTCACATTTAATTGATTTGGGTAAATCTAAAAATTCAGTCTCTGGTTTAATGACCTTTTCATTTAGGGCGCTAGCAAAAGTAAATGCTTTAAACACAGACCCAAGTTCATATGTTCCTTTAGTTACCCTATTAATATAATTTACATCAGTTATATTTTGTCTTTCATTTGGATTAAAATCTGGCAAAGAAACTAACGATAAAATATTGCCATTATTAACATCCATTAAAATGGCCGCACTACCTTTGCTTTTAAAAATTTTCTGATATTTAACTAATTCTTTTCTAATTAAAAATTGAATATCTTTATCTAAGGTAAGTTTAATTGACTCTTTTGATTTTCTGAGTTCATCATTTAACGATTTTTCTAATCCAGATATACCGTTATTGTCATCGTCTATCTGACCTAAAACGTGACTAAAAAGATTTTTTTGTGGATACATTCTTAGAACTCTTTCTTCTGGAACTAAAGATTTATCCCCTAATTTCATTATTTTTTCATAATTTTCTTCTGAGATTTTCTTCTCTAAATAAAAAAATTTCTTATTTTTTATTTTTTTTTTAATTTCATCAAAATTTTTATCAGGAAAAATAATATTTAAACTAAGAAGTAATTTTTTTTCATTGATTATATCTGAAGTTTTTAATCCTATATCAATAGATTTTACGGTCTTAGCTAAATAATTGCCATTAATATCTATGATATCTGCTCGATAAAGCTGATTTTTAGATCCAAGAAGATTATTTGTTTTTTCTAATTTATTCTTTCGTGAACCTAAGTGAACTAGGTGTATTGTGTAAATTAAATATATAATAAAAAAAACAAAAAAAATAAAAGCTACACGATTAAATTGAATATTTAATCCATTTTCTTTTTTCTTAAATGTAAAGTCACTTTTATAGTCCTCTATAGTTAATTTCGATTTATTATCAGCCATTACTCTTTAATAATTTTAAAATTTTGAATTTTATTAGTATCTTTTGAAATATAATAGATTTTTATATCATTTAAATTTTTTTGAATTAATTCATCCTCAAAATAATTAGTCTGATATTCAAGTAACCTTTCTGAGGAACTTAAATAATCATACTCCAAGGATACATTTTCAAATTCAGACTTTAAAATTCTTGTATTTTCTTTTACTATAAATATTTCATCCTCAATCTGTTTAGTAGTATTTTTAATTATAGCAGTTGATAAAACTAAAAAAAAAATCACAAAAGCTAAAAAAAGCTTTTTCACAGTTTGTCTCCATAATTTTCAACTTCAATATAATTTCTAAATTGATCCTCTATATCTGTATCAAAATCGTAAAAATCGGTTTTTTTTATTACATATCTAAATTTAGCAGATCTTGATGGTGGATTTAGACTTATTTCTTCATCCGAGGGGGTTATTGGTTTTTTTTGTATTAAATTAAATAGTGTATCTGCTTGTTTTAAAACGGGACTATATCTTGAAATACTTTTATTTTCTGAAAGACTTTTAAAAAAATATTTTACTATCTTATCCTCTAACGAATGAAAAGTAACTACACCTAAAACTCCACCTTTTTTTAAAACTTTGGCAGCATTAATAAGTCCAAAAATCAGCTCACTTATTTCTTTATTTACAAATATTCTTAGAGCCTGAAATACCTTGGTAGCATTATGAACTTTAAAATTTTTTCTTTTTTTTGACTTATCAATAATTTGTACTAAAGATTTGGTATCAATTTTATTTTTTGATCTCTCTTTTGTGATATTTTGTGCAATATATTTTGCTTCCTTTTCATCTCCAAAAAATTTAAAAATCTTTTCTAATTTTTTTTCATCAAGTTTATTAATTACATCTTCTGCAGAATAGTTATTTAAACCCAATTGCATATTTAATTTACCATCAGCATCAAAAGATAATCCTTTTTGTGGGTCTTTAATTTGAGTATAAGAATAACCAAGATCAAAAATTATTCCTCGTATGTTTTCTTTTTTGAGTTTTAAATTATTTAATTGACTAAATTTAATATTTTTAAAAATAAACCTGTTTTCAAAATTTTCTTTTAACTGATTAGCAATTTTTGCACTCTCTATATCTCTATCTAGAGCTATCACATTTGTATTTTTAAAATCTAAAATTTTTTTGGTATAGCCACCTTGACCAAAGGTGCAATCAATAAATGTGCCACCATGTTGAGGGGAAATAACGCTAATAATTTCTTTTAGCAGTACCGGATAATGCTTTTGCATTTTCGGTACTATGGTGGCGTCCATTTATTTCTTGGAAGACCATTAATTTTTTTGTCTTCTCAAGAATGCTGGTATCTCAAGATCATCCTCTTCTTCCACTTGGTCAGAAGATAAAAGTTCATCTGAACTTGAGCTTTCAGTTTCTGAACTAAATAAATCTGGTGCATCAGAATCAACTCCAAATTCTTTGAGATCATTAGAAGCTTCCTCATTAAAGTTACTTTCTAAAGTTTCTTCATGATTAGTTTCCATAGCTTCTTGTGCAAAAGATTTTTCTATTTCATTAACTGAATTGTCCTCAACTATACTTTGACTTTCAACACTAGTATTTTGAGCAACTTCCTCATTCAACATTTGATTATGAGAACTTTCAGTTTGTTGTTCTTGAATAATCTCATTTTCAAGTTTTAAAGCATTAGCACCATGTGTAATTGGGTTTGAGGCTGATGTGTTTGAAAAATTGAAGGATTGAGAGGATCCCATATTTGAAAAATCAGAGTAACCAGGGTTGCGATTTTGAATTCGATGAACCATGTTTACAACAGATTTTGACTCGGGTTGCTGACCATCTAATGAGGTTGCAACAATTGAAACTCTCATTTTGCCGTCTAATTCTGTGTCGGTAATAGCTCCAATAATTAATTCTGCCTCTGGGTCTACCTCTGCCCTAACTTTATTTACAGCCTCATCAACTTCAAAAAGTTTAAGATCTTTACCACCAGTAATATTTACTAATAAACCTTTTGCACCTTTTAAAGTATAATCATCTATTAATGGATTACTGATTGCCATTTCAGCAGCTTTTAGAGCCCTACCTTCGCCCTCAGCTTCACCAGTTCCCATCATAGCTTTACCCATCGCCGCCATAACTGTTTCAACATCAGCAAAATCTAAATTGATTAAACCAGGTCTGACCATTAAATCTGTTATACTTTGTACACCGTGCATCAAAACATTGTTTGAAAGATTAAATGACTCTTCAAAAGTTGTCTGTTCGTTTGCAATTTTAAAAAGATTTTGATTTGGAATAACAATTATAGTATCAACATGTTTTCTTAACTCTTCCAAACCTTGTTGTGCTCTTCTCATTCTAGAGGGACCTTCATATAAAAATGGAAGAGTAACAACACCTACAGTTAATATATTTAACTCTTTAGCAGCTCTCGCAATGACGTGAGCAGCACCAGTTCCTGTTCCACCACCCATACCAGCTGCAATAAAAACCATGTTTGCACCTTGAAGTGTGTTTACAATTTCATTTAAAGACTCATCGGCAGCTGCTTGACCAATATCAAGTTTTGCACCAGCTCCTAGGCCTTTTGTTAAATTTAAACCTATTTGAATTCTTGTTTTTGCTTTACTAAGCTTCAAATCTTGAGCATCAGTATTTACTGCAATAAACTCTACTCCCTGAAGATTGTTTTCTATCATTTCGTTTATTGCATTTCCACCAGCACCACCAACACCTAAAACTAGTAATCGTGGCTGAAGTTCTTTTATCTCTGGTGCTTTAAAGTTAATTGTCATCTTTTATCCCCTATTGTTTGTTTTGTTGAAGCTCCCATTTAAGATTAGCTCGATTAATATTCGCTTTTTTTCTTGCTGTGACCTTAAATTTTTCAAATGCTGTTGGTTCCCATATTTGAAAGGTTTGACCTTGGCCAACAAACAACATGCTGTTTTTAATTTTAGCATGTTTTAATAATTTAGATGGAAGTAATATTCTGCCTTCACTATCAAATTGTAAATTATTACTTTCAGCTAAAATAGATGTAGCAAAATAATCCCTTTTTTCCTCAAAAGGATTTAAAGAATCTATTGCCGAAGAAATTTTTTCAATTCTGTCTTGAGAGCATGCTTCTATTGAAGAATTATTAAAAGAGGGATAACAAATAACACCATTGTAGCCTAGATTTGATAAGTGTGACCTAAAACTAGCAGGCACAGATACTCTCCCTTTTTTGTCTAATTTGTTTTCGTATGTTGATAAAAACATAAAACATAAAATCCTTTATTCCCATATAATTGGGAATTTATGGGATATTATGGGTTTTGTTACTAGACGTCAATACCTAAAATTTTAGTGCTATTATTCTTTTATCAGAAAAGAAAATAGACTCTAAAGTACAGAAATGAGAACAAATTAAGAAACTTATCATTGATAATTTTAGAAACTTATTTTTAATGATTAATATTGAGTGCCAGATAAACTATAAGCCGGGTTCTGTCATTTAATCTTATCATTTGTCTAGGCTTAAGATCGCTCTTAAGCTCAAGCAACTAACCCTGATGACTAGCCAAGGACGGCTTTTAGTTTTTCAACAATGTCATCTCTACTTAGTCTTGCTCCCAGTGGGGTTTTCCAGCGTTCATTGTTACCAATAGAACCGGTGTGCTCTTACCACACCTTTTCACCCTTGCCATGTTATGGCGGTTTATTTTCTGTGGCACTATCCCTAGGGTTTCCCCCGCCAGGTATTACCTGGCACTGTGTCCTTGTAGAGCCCGGACTTTCCTCTTTAAAATTAATTAAAGCGATAAGTCATTTATCTGGCAATTCCAATTTATTCTTAAACTATAAAAGTTCAAGTGAATTTATTTAAGTTTTTTTAGCAAGTTTTCACTTATAAGAACACATTCTTTATCAATTTTGCCATTTACAAGGTTTTGTCTGTATCTTCTTTGAAATGATTTTGTCAATAATTTTATAATTTGGTTTTTTTTTAAAATTTTTGAATTTTTAAAAGTATATCCAATTTTTATTAAATTTTTAATAAAATTGTTATTAGTTTTGTAATCAGTTTTTTTTAATCTATTTTTTTTTAAAATTAAGTTTGGTAAAGAGTACCATACACCAATTTTATTTTTTGCTAATATTTTCCAAGGAAATTTTTCTCCAGGATCTTTTTTTCTAAAAGGTGCAATATCAGAGTGACCCAGTATATTTTTATTATTTATTTTATATTTTTTTATCAAATATTTTGATAATTTAATAATAGATCTAATCTGTTTTTTTGAAAATATTTTATAGTTATATTGATGTCCTGGATTACTAACCTCGATACCAATTGAATGTTTATTTAAAGAATTATAATTTTTCCAATAGGATTTTCCTGCATGCCATGCAACATATAAATCTGGTACCAAAACAATTATTTCTCCATTTTTATTTATAAAGTAATGGCTGCTCACTTTAGATTTAAGATTTGTTAATTTATTTAAAGCTCCAGTATCACTTTTCATGCCAGTATAATGAAAAACTAAAAACTTAATTTGACTTTTACCTCTTTTTTTTAAATCAAAATTAGGAGAATATTTTAAAGTTTGTTTAAAACTCATTTTTTATTATTAATTTAGTCCATTATATTATTTAAGGCCATAATTAAGTCATTTTTAGCACTAAATCTCGATTTACTTTAAATACATATACATTATATAATAATTGTTTATGTTAAAGATTTTTAAATTAATCATTATTGGAATTTTACTATCGACCAATGCTATTGCTGACTCAGATGGTGAATTAGAATTGTCAAAAAGTTCAAAGCCAACCAAAGATTGTTTTGAACCTCTAAATAGAGCTACCTTTTCTTTTAATCAGGGGTTAGATAAAGCTATTTTAAAACCAATTGCAAAAGGTTATAGAAATTTGCCAACACCGATAAAGAATGGTACTGGAAATGTTCTTGATAATTTATCTAATTTAATCACTATTCCGAATAATGTTCTTCAAGGAGATTTTAAAGTAGCAGTAATAAATACTGGCAGACTAGTTATCAATAGCACAGTGGGTATATTGGGTATAGTTGATGTGGCAGAAGACTTGGGTTTTCCAAAATATGAAAAAGAAGACTATGGACAAACTTTAGGTAAATGGGGTGTGGGTCCTGGATGCTATATTGTACTTCCTATTTTGGGTCCATCAACAATTAGGGATACTGCTGGGTCATTTGTTAACGTAATGGGAGGAGATCCTTGGTATAATGCATCAGTCAACGGTAATAATGAATACTTAAGTGAAAGTATTTATACAGCATCTAAAATTTTAACCGGTGTTGAATTTAGAGCAAATAACATCGACTCATTAGATAATTTAGAAAAAAATTCAATGGACTTTTATGCGTCTGTGAAAAGCTTATATTTACAAGACAGAAAGATGAAAATAAAAAATATAAAAAGAGGAAATATTCAAATTATCTACAATGATGATGGTGATTGGGAAGAAATAGATACAAAATAAAAAATCCTAAATAAATGAAAAAGAATATAATTTTATTAATTGTATCAATTTTTTTTATATTAAAACCAAACTATTCATTAGCAATTGAAGCAGATGTGTTTATACAATCAACTGTAAACAGAGCTACACAAACATTAAGTGGTAATTTTACAAAAGATGAAAGAATTCAACAATTAAAAAATATTGCAATTGAAACAGTAGATATTGATGGAATTAGTTTATATTCTTTAGGTAAATATAGAAAAACAATAACTGACGATCAACTTTTAAGATATAAAAAAGTTTTTAAAGATTACTTTTTAAAAAGCTTTTCGAGTAGGCTTGCGGAATACGCAAATCCAGAAATCGATGTTTACTCAAAAAAAAAAATTAATGATAAATATACTATAGTTTCAAGCAAGCTAATTGGAACAGATAAAAGACCTGAGGTAAACATAGATTGGAGAGTTTACACAAATGATCCAAAAAATTTACTTATTAGAGACTTAATTATAGAGGGATTAAGTTTGGCAAGAACTCAAAAAGAGGAGTTTTCATCAATCATAAGTTCAAATGATGAAGATATTGAAGCTTTAATTAAAAGTTTGTCTAATTTTTTAAAAAAATAATTATTAATTTGGTGGGCCCGCCAGGACTCGAACCTGGGACCAATACATTATGAGAGTCCTAAAGGAATTTAAATTAGCATTACTATAATTAATTTATTTAATTTCGAAATCTTCTTGTACTCAATTTGGTATACAATGAAAAAATTAAATTAGCTGAATTTTAATGTACTTTTTTATAATTTTTTATCATTCAGCTTAATCATAGCTTTTCCAGGGGAAAATGTATAATCATTGTCATCCATTAATTTTCCACTTCCATCATAAAGTTTCCAATTAAATTTTATTTTATCTTTCTGTTTCTTTCCTAATTTTAAAATAGTCAATTCTATTTTTCTTGGCTTGCCACCAGAAGAACCTTTAAATGATCTAGTCTCGCCTTCTTTCCAGATCCCTAAAGGAAATTTACATCCATTTTCTATTATTCTTCCTCCGCGTCTACTATCCCAAACTCTCCCTATACACTGTCCATCATTAGTGACTGTAAATAACTGTGTTTTTAATCCGCTTTGACCTTTTCTTGTTCTTTTATAAACCTTTATTGTTTTTCCAGTTTGAGGATTTTTCCAATCCTCAGGTCCAAAAATTTTTTTTCTTTTCTTTTCTCCAAATACCAAATTAGCACTTGTAAATTTAATTTCTGTATCTTTTCTTATTTCACCGCCAGTAAAAAGCTCTAAAGGAATAAATCTTTCACCAGCTGATACTGGAATAATCCACAACAAACCCAGAACTACGATCCCTAAAAATTTTTTCATTAGTTTATATATTCTTTAATTATAGATCCAATTGTTGGCATAGACCTTAATCCATGACCTCCATCAATAATATGCAGCTTAACTTGTAGTTTTTTCTTTTTAAGTAAATCATAATAATATTTTGAAACTCCTGGAGCTGTATTTTTATCATCTTTTCCAACAATTAATATATTAAGAGATTTTAAATCTATATCTTTATAATTGAAACTTGGTGAGTTTTTTTTTAATTCTTTCAATTGAGATTTGGTTTCCCATTTTTTACCGTTGCTTAGTTTTTTTCTAATTTCCCAGTCACACGGGCAAGAGATCAAAATATTTATATCAACTAATCCGGGTACTTTTCCATGAATAGTACCTCCCTGATAAGCTCCTCCAGAATGACCAATTAAAATTAGTTTTTTTGGTTTATAATATTTTTTAAGATTTTGTAATGCAGGTGCTAGTATTTGAAAATTTTTCCAATCATAATTTACTACTGTACTCTTTATAGCGTTACGAGGTCCTGATGAATATCTATCCTCTTCACTACTACCTCTTTCTCTAATAAAGTAACCAGGTCTTGCAAAAAGAAAAATATTGTTATTCTCGTTTATTAATTCTTTTGCAAATCTAATTTGACTTTTTTTGGGTATTCCTGGTCTTGGAGAATTAGGACTACCATCACCATGAAGAAATACTATTAAGTTTTTTTTACCCTTTTCAATCTTTCCTAAATTTAAAATTGCTATACATTTGTTTTTACCTGCTGATATATATTTTATGAAATCCTCTTTTTCACAAGCGTTAGAGTTTCCACTCAACAGCAAACCTAGAACCACGATCCCTAAAAGTTTTTTCATTAAATAACCTCTCCATTTTCATTTAAATGTGGAAAGTCGTTAGTATAACGTCTGATTTTATCTTTATACTTTTTTAAATCAACACCTCTATAACATTTAATAAAATTGTAACAAAACTTAAGTGAATAGACCAGTACATTGCTAGAAACGTTTGGACTCAATTTGGTATACAATGAAAATATTTTTAGAGGGTTTTTTGCTAAAATTTTGAGAAACTTAAATTTCTAAACGTTGATTTTACTTAATTTGGTGGGCCCGCCAGGACTCGAACCTGGGACCAATACATTATGAGTGTACTGCTCTAACCAACTGAGCTACAGGCCCTATTAAAATAAAGTTTCTACTTTGTTTTTAAGATTCATTCAAGCAGAGAAAGTTAATAAATATAAAATTAATCTATTAAATTATTTTAAATTTTTTTATTAATGAATTGCTCAAAATATAGCAATATTGGATAAATAATAAAACCTGATCCTTGTAATAAAATTCTATCAATTGTGATTGGTAATAAAAATTCTAAATCCATTCTAGTTTGGAAGTATATGGCATACACAAACATAAAAAATATAGCCATATAAAATAGTGAGTAATTAGGTAAATATTTATCTCTATTAATCAATTTGGAAAAAAATAAAATCAGAAATACTAAAATCCAAATTGGATATCTAAACATAGAGATAATTACATGTTTAGAGATAAGAATAAAAGTATGAAAGAAATGTGTAATATTTAAATAATCAAAAAGTTCTTGATGAAAAATTTTTTCATTGAATTCAAAAGAACCTATAAAAATATTTTTCAAGTAAATTTGAATAAATATTGAAATAACAACAAAAAATAAAAAAACAAATCTTATTTTGTAATTTTTATTACAAAACTTAAAAAAAACTACTGAAAGGATTATGTTATAAAAAAATCCTTCCTGTTTTGTCCAAAGTATTAAAACTGAATTTAATAGTAATAAAATAAAATAAAAATTAGAGTGTTTATTTTTTTGATAGTCATAAAAAATTTTTGAAAAAATGAGTAGCTCAAAAAATAAATAATAATCTTGATAACCACCAAATAAATAGTAATCCAAACTTAAGGTCAAAATTAATAATAAAATAATTAATTTAATTAAATAATTTTCTTTTTTTAATAAATTAGAAACACAGAAAAAAATTCCAGATAAATAAAAAAAAGGTAAAATTAATCGTCCTAAGTACTCCAGTTGCAAAAAGCTACTCTTCCAAAAGAAACCCCATAAAAAAGTTCCAAAATGAGGATAATATGAAAATGATACATTCTTTATATCTTCATAATTTCCATTCTGAAAAAAAACTTGAGCTTTTTGTAACCAATGAGCAAGTGCATCCCATTCAAGTTTTAAATTTAAGGCAACATAAGTAAATAAAATTAAATTTAATAATATAAAAATTAAGATCATTGAAATATTATCAAAAATTAATTTTTTTTCATATTTATATAAATTCAAAAAATTAAAAAATAAAAAAATTAATCCAATAAAAATTTGTAAATAAAAATAAATCTTAAAATTCAAAGAAATAAACGAAATTATTAAATAAAAAAAAGATTGTATTAAAATATTATAAATAAGTACGTTAAAGTAATTGTTTTCAATGTATCCTATCTTTTTTAAAATTAATTTATTAAGTGGAAATTGAAAAATAATTAAAAAAATTATTAGTTGAGAGTATATAGATATAATTTCAATCATTTAATAATTTTATGAAATAACAATTATTTTTTTTTTCTAAAATTTGAAAATTTTTAAAATTTTTTAAGAGCTTATCATCATAATTTATTAAAATTTTAAATTTATCACTAAAAATATTTTGTTTTTTATAAAAGAAGTATTGAGTAACAGCATACGTGTTTGATTCGCCATTTATTACTGTGTAATTAAAATCTGATGTATACTTATCATTTATATATTTTGTAAATCCATATCCTTCCTTTGAACAATCTCCGTATATTGAAATCATTCTAGTTGAGTAATCTTGCTTTATAAGATTATAAGTATTATGAAAAAAACCATATAAAGTTGAGATAAATAATAAAATTATTATTAAAAAAAAGATTCTAGATTTTAATTTTTTAGACATATTTGATTTTAATCTGTTTTATAAAATTTTATAAATTTAAATTCCAGTTAAAATCCTGATGGTGGGCCGTGTTGGTTACGCTCCAACTACCCCTGCAATGTCAATGCAGTACTCTACTATTGAGCTAACGGCCCTTTTAAATCTTTTATAATAAAAAAAAATTTAACTCTCTAAAAAACTTTTTAATTGTTTAGATCTACTTGGATGCTTTAATTTTCTCAAGGCTTTAGCCTCAATTTGTCTTATTCTCTCTCTTGTTACAGAAAACTGTAAACCAACCTCTTCTAAAGTATGATCAGTGTTCATTCCCACACCAAACCTCATACGTAATACTCTTTCTTCTCTAGGGGTTAAGGTGGATAAAATTTTAGTCGTTGCTTCACCTAAATTAGACTTAATAGCCTGTTCTAATGGTGCTAATGCTTTTGTGTCTTCAATAAAGTCTCCTAGACTACTATCTTCTTCATCTCCAACTGGTTTTTCAAGTGACACAGGTTCTTTTGATATTTTTAAAACTTTTCTAACTTTATCTAATGGCATTCTTAGTTTTTTTGCTAATTCCTCTGGAGTTGCTTCTCTTCCAAATTCACTTAATATTAATCTTTGAGTTCTAACAATTTTATTGATTGTTTCAATCATGTGAACAGGTATACGAATTGTTCTAGCCTGGTCAGCAATTGATCGAGTAATTGCTTGCCTTATCCACCAAGTTGCATAAGTAGAAAATTTATATCCTCTCCTATATTCAAATTTGTCTACAGCCTTCATTAAACCTATATTGCCTTCCTGAATTAAGTCTAAAAATTGTAAACCTCTATTTGTATATTTTTTTGCAATAGATATAACCAGTCTTAAGTTCGCTTCTACCATTTCTTTTTTAGCTATTCTTGATTCTTTTTCACCCTTTTGAATTCTACTAACAATTTTTTTGAAATCGGTAACTGATATTCCAAGTTTATGGCTAATTTCAATTAATCTTTCAGCATCTTTTTTGTGTACAGCAAAATCTATTGGTGGGCCTACTGTTAAATCGCTTTTTAAGGTTGAGTCCATCGAAATTAATGCGCAACGTGATGCGTCCCCAATAGATACGTTTGGTTTGATTACTCTATCTAATATTGGCTTACCATATTTTACTTCTCCAATTACAAGATAAGGTTTGCTGTCTGCAGGTCTTATATAATTTCCTTGAGGATATATTAAATATAATTCGTGTTGCTGACCTTTGATTTGTCCTCCAACTATAAATGTTGAACCAAGTAAGACATTATCTGTATTAATTCCTTGAGGTGAGGAGTGCTCAATATTAAGTGAACCAATATAGGAAGCTATTTGTTCGAAATCAGAGCATGTGTTTAAGTTCATTATCCCAGTTGAGCTTTTTAAATCTTTCTCAATTGATTTATAAACTGCTTGTGAAGTCCCTAAATTTCCTGAAGTTACTATTACAATAGTTCTGTCACCAACATCGTGGGTCATCATTTTTGAATATATATTTACATTATCTAGACCTGCATTCGTTCTTGAGTCTGACGCAAAAACAAGACCTTCATTAGTTTTAATACCTATACAATATGTCATAGATGTAATTGATATTTAAAAATAAACATTTTTACAAACTATTTTTAGCATAACTGTCATTCATTCTTCGCATTTGTCTATTTTGTATATTTATTAAAATATTAAATATTATGGTTACTCAATTCTGGAAAAATTATGACTCAAAGTCGTCTTACGACGGTTATATATCTGATGATAGTAAAATAAGAAAACATGCTAAAATTATTTCTGGTATTTTAGAGAGAAATGGAAAGAAAAAATTACAAGAAATTGAAAAAAATTGCCAAAGCACAATTAGTGCAAGAGGAATAAATTTTAGAGTCTATGCAGCTAACAATAGAGCAGAAGAAAAAAAATGGCCTTTAGATATAATTCCTAGAATAATTCCTAAATCTGTATGGAACAAAATTTCAAAAGGGTTGGCACAAAGAGTAAAAGCACTTAATTTATTTATCGACGATGTCTACAATAAAAAAAAAATTTTTAAAGATAATGTAGTTCCTAAGGAATTAGTTTTTAATTCGCCATATTATATAAAAGAATGTGATGGTTTTTCTCCAAAGTATAAAGCTTGGTCAAACATTTCTGGAATTGATCTTATTAGAAATATAAATGGTGAATACTTAGTTTTGGAAGATAATTTGAGAGTTCCATCAGGTGTATCTTATATGCTTGAAAATCGGATGGTTATGAGGGATGTTTTTCCAGAGTTATTTACAAGATATAAAGTTTCCTCAATACATCAATACGCAAATAAACTGTACCACTGTATGGAGGAATGCATACCTAAAAGAACTGAAAATCCTCACATGGTAGTACTGACTCCTGGCATTTATAATTCAGCTTATTTTGAACATTCTTTTTTAGCTGAACAAATGGGAATAGCTCTCGTTGAAGGTAAAGATTTGTTCGTGGAAAATGATATTGTATACATGAAAACTGTTAAAGGTAAACTTAAAGTAGATTGTATATATAGAAGATTGGATGACAACTTTTTAGATCCCAAAGTATTCTACAAAGAATCACTTATTGGAGTTCCTGGACTTTTTAAGTGTTGGAAAAAAGGAAACGTAGGAATAGTAAACGGAATTGGAACAGGTATAGCAGATGACAAAGCTATTTACTCTTATGTAAATAAAATGATTGTTTATTATCTAGGCGAGCAACCTAAAATAAATCAAGTTGAAACTTTTTTGTGTCATGAGAAAAAAGATAGAGATTATGTTATTGAAAACATTTCAAAATTAGTTGTAAAACCGGCTAATGCGTCTGGAGGATATGGTATTTTAATTGGTGCTAGAGCATCAAAAAAAGAAAAAGATGAAATGATTCAAAAAATAAAAAGTAAACCAAGAGAGTTTATAGCTCAGCCTTTAGAAATTTTATCAACTCTTCCTACTATCACTGAAAGCAATATAGAGCCAAGACATGTTGATTTAAGACCTTTTGTGTTAAGTGGAAAATCTATTTACGTAACATCTGGTGGTTTAACAAGAGTTGCATTAAGGAAAGGGAGTACAATTGTAAATAGTTCACAAGGTGGAGGATCTAAAGATACAATGATAGTTGATGTTTAGAATTTACTAAATATCTTGCAGTGAAGTTACCTCTAATTTTTTAGTTTTTAATGATCTGATCGCTTCCAAACAGGCTTGAGCAGTAGACATATTAGTACAGTATGGGACTTTATTCTTTAATGTTGCTCTTCTTAAAGCTATAGCATCACTTAGTCGGTGTTCACTATTTCCACCCCCAGTGTTTATTACTAGTGCAATTTTTTTTGAGTCTAAAACATCTACTATATGAGGAGTTCCACTACTAACTTTATTTATAATTTTACATTTCATTCCATGTTTTCGAATATATTCAGCAGTTCCTTTAGTTGCACATAATGTAAATTTTAGTTTTAAAAGATCTTTTGCTAAATCCAATCCTTCATCTTTATGTGAGTCTTTTAGAGATATGAAAGCCAATCCTTCTTTTGGTAATGAGTTGGCTGCTGCTATTTGACTTTTGGCAAAAGCCATTCCAAAATTTTTATCAAATCCCATTACTTCTCCAGTTGATTTCATCTCTGGTCCTAACAATAAGTCACTATTTGGAAATTTATTAAATGGGAATACTGCCTCTTTAACTGCATACATACCTTTGGATTTATCCTTTAAATTAAACTTAGATAATTTTTCACCAGCCATTACTCTTGATGCAATTTTAGCTAGAGGCAAACCTTTTGCTTTTGATACAAAAGGAACTGTTCGACTGGCTCTTGGATTAACTTCAATCACATAAATTTCATCTTTTTTAATTGCAAACTGTATGTTCATGAAACCTTTAACATTTAATGCTATTGCTAATTTTTTTGTTTGATTTTCAATTTCTTTAAGAAGGTATGGTTTTATAGATACAGGGGGAAGGCTACATGCTGAATCTCCTGAATGAATTCCAGCTTCCTCGATATGCTGCATAATACCTGCAACATGAACTTTTTTTCCATC